>JAZGBQ010000124.1:0-3385 GCA_036476435.1 Fidelibacterota bacterium | reverse complement strand
GCCTTCCGAAGACCAGATGAGATAATATGGAGCTGGCTTTGTCCTGTAGATCTGAAAATATCCTGCTTCCGGATCGTACGTTCTCAATTTGTTCAATTCTTCCGCGTAGAAGATTGCGCTGTCCCTGGAGATACTCAGCATTGATTTTAAATCGGATCGCTTCTTTCGCTGAATCTAGTGTCGCTTTGCATTCCCGGACAAGTTTTCTGAGTTCTTGGTCTGTTTTAAGTTGATTTTCAAAATTCTCTTTTTCCGTCTTGCTCATTGCATTCATTACATATAAGCTGGCAAGACGATCGAATTTCTTAGAATTCGAATTAGGCATAATGATACTCCTTTAAAGCTAGTCGAAGTTTTTCGATAGCACGAAATAAATATTTCTTTACCGTTCCCTCTGAAATATCCAGGATGTTAGCGATATCCCTGATCTTCAGATTCTGAAGGTGTTTTAAAATAAACACAGCTCGTTGTTGCTGCGGTAATATTTGCAGGGACTTTCGAACAGCACGGTTGAATTCACGTGACCGATCATCATCAGGATTTTCAGTCGTTAGCCATTCGATATGATCACGATCATCGTCTTTTCTTGGTTCTAGAATCTGCATTCGTGATTGTTTCCTCTTAAAATTATACGCAGTATTTATCGCTATTCGATACATCCAAGTAAATATCTCGCTCTCAAATCTGAACTTCTTAATATTCTTATAGGCTTTGATAAAAGTTTCCTGATAGACGTCTTCAGCGTCCTGTTCATTCTGCGTTAATTGTAATGCTAAAATCATAATTCGCTCATCATACATAGCAACAATCTTATGGAACGATTCACTATCGCCTTCCTGTGCGCTAACGATAAGTTGTCTGGTTTCTTCATTCACGGTGATTTATCGCTACAACACTTTAGACTAAAAATGGCCTAAAAGGTTGTCATTGCTACATTTTATTAATGTGCATATGGAAATTCCGGTTTTTCAAAGCATTGAACAAACAAAAGCTTGAAAAGTGTTTTGCCATATGTTCAACAAATTGTCCGCAAAAAAGGGTCTAATTCAAGATCAAAAAATAGCGGTTGTGAATCAGGACGGAAATTAAAAACCCCCGTTGGGAACGAGGGCTGATTTATGGCAGTTCAGTTAGTTAGTTGCTATTGAAGAACACTGACAATCTTTTTAGCGCGCCCTTTCTTCTTGAATTCAACGGTACCATCAGTGGTGGCAAAAAGAGAATCATCCTTGGCGCGTTTGACATTAAATCCAGGATGAAATTTTGTACCGCGCTGCTTTACGATGATGCCCCCTGCCAGTATTGACTGACCATCTGAGACCTTCACACCTAATCGCTTGGAATGAGAGTCGCGACCGTTCCTTGAACTTCCTTGTCCTTTTTTATGTGCCATTATTTTATTTCCTTCTCAGGAGGGTCAGTCATTTTTTTCGTCGCTTTTGGGGACGCTTTCTTTTTAGGGGCAGCTGTTTGGATCTTTTTGATTTCGATCAGTGAGAAATCCTGTCTGTGACCTTTTTTTCTCTGGTATCCTTTTCGGCGCTTCTTTTTATATACCAGGATCTTCCTGCTGCGACCGTTTTCAAGGATGGTTGCTTCCACCTTGACATTCTTAACGACCGGTTTTCCCACAGTTACTGATTTACCATCGTCTGTAAGCAGGACTTGGTCAAATTGGATTATTTCCCCTACTTCATCTTTCAGAAGCGGTACCTGCAGGCGATCGCCCTGTTCGACCTTGAACTGTTTACCTGATATATTTACAATAGCGTACATTTAATCTCTAAAAAAGCCTGAAAATTTAAGCGGAGGCACGTTTCTTATCAAGGCTTAGTTCACCAGTGATATCTTCCCCGCTTGACAACGATAAAAAGTGGAATTCATCTCGGGGGACTTTTGCGTCAGCTTTAATTTTAATGTGTACAAAATTCTGCCACATCAAGCCCCGAAGTGCGCGTTTCTTTCCTTTTTTCAGATATTCCTCAATTTCCGGATGAACCAGTAAGAGCAGGCGTAGATTACGCCGCTTTGCTTTATACCTTCGGAGCCAATGATCAATCCGTGTTATCAATTTATCTTTTGATATTATTCTCCCGGCACCATGACAGGTGGGGCACTCTTCACTCATCGAATCCAGCAAACTTAATCGAATCCGCTGCCGGGTCATTTCAAGTAATCCGAATTCCGATATAGGTGAAACAGCTACTTTTGCACGATCCTTTTTAAGTTCCTTGCGAAGTTCATTATAGACTTTTTTCTTATTTTCCTCTTCTCGGAGGTCAATAAAATCGATCACAATAAGACCAGAAAGATCGCGCAAACGTAATTGACGGGCAATTTCTCGGGCAGCCTCCATATTGATCTTGAGAGAATTTTGCTCGTGAAGCTGTTTACCAACAAAGCGGCCGCTATTTACATCAACCACTACCATAGCTTCGGTTTTTTCAATGACCAGGTACGCGCCGCTCTTCAACCATACCTTCTGGTGCAATAGTTTTTCGATTTCAGCTTCCAGACCCATACTTTCGAAAAGTGGAGCTTTGATTTTATAAAGTTGAAGCCGATTTGCCAGGTTGGGTGAGACATCCTCAAGGTAACTGCCAAGTTTTTTGTACAGACGTTTTGAATCAATGGTAATTTTTTCAACGTCGGATGTTAACAGATCACGAATAACGCTGGAGGCAGTCTCGAGATCTTCGTACACTAGTGCAGGCGCTGCAGATTTTTCTGCCTTCCGTGTTAATTTACCCCAGTAGGTCATCAATAGATCAAAATCCCTGGAGATCTGTTCCTCCGTTTTCCCCTCTGCAACTGTTCGGATAATAAGTCCGAAGTCCTTTTCGCGTAACCTCGAAACAATTTTTTTTAGCCGTCGCCGTTCATATTTATCCCAGAGTTTCTTGGATATCCCAACGTAATTCGCATTGGGAACTAAGACCAATAACCTACCAGGGATTGCTATTTCGGTAGTTACGCGCGGTCCCTTACCAGCAAAAGGTTCTTTGATAACCTGAACAAATATTTCCTGTCCAGGGTGTAGATCGACAGCTATTTCCGAATTATTATTTTTACTACGTCGAGACTCACCATTTTTCCGGGCTTTTCCCTGATTGGTTTCAGTATCAATTTCTTCAATAATGTACTCGTCATTGTGAATCTCAGAAAATGGTAGGAAAGCATTAAGATCATATCCAATGTCTACAAACGCAGCCTGCATTCCTGGGAGGACGTTCTCCACTTTCCCTTTATAGATATTACTCACCATCCGATGCTGGCCGTGTTTTTCAACATACACTTCAACCAGTTTGTCCTCCTCCAAAATGGCGATCCGAGTTTCCCCTGCACTCTTACTTACATATATTTCTTTTTTCATAGCTGTGCTCAG
>JAZGBQ010000123.1:0-2306 GCA_036476435.1 Fidelibacterota bacterium | reverse complement strand
CTGTTTTGTCTTTTCATCTACCGTATCACCTTCGTAGTACCCCATGGAAATAAACAATTGTCCTTCATCCGTCTCATCTATTTCAAAAACTGTGCATACATTAAGGTGATCTAATGCAGAGGCTGCTTTTGCTTCATGGATAAAACGGGTTTTCATATCCTTATTACGGGTCATCGCCACAGGGAGAAATTTGAGGGCAACAAAACGATCTAAATTGGTGTCTTCAGCTTTATATACATCACCCATTCCACCTTCACCAAGCTTCTCAAGGATCTTATAATGGGATATGATTGTACCAATCATGGTTTATTAATCAGACTCAAGTAAAGAACTCCATAATAATAAATTGATGTTTTGCCCGCTTAAAAGCCGTGCAAATGTAGCAGACAGAATGCTGATTATCAATAATTTATAGTCAATTTGTGTGTTTGCTAAATGCAAATAGGTTAAAACACCCGCTAAGGGGATCTACCGCCTCCCTCTAAATTGTTTGACCACTTGAAACATATATAAGGTTTATAGACGGACGAGATGCTTCGGTATCCCGTCGGTATTCCTTTTTTTGCGATCAGATACGGTTAAAAACAGTTAAATATGATTAAACTTAAAGAAGATAACAGGATAGAAATAACCTATAAGTTATTATTATTTATGTCTTTATAATATCAAATAGTTTTTATAGTTTTAATAAACAAAGAGAGTTTGATATGGCAAAAATCTTAGTAACTGGAGCAACAGGCAATACTTGCTCAATACTTATTCCTGCATTGTTAAGTGATGGACAAGAAGTTCGTGCATTTGTACGTAATGAAGAAAAAGCGCAGAGCCTTAAAGACGCTGGTGCAGAGATCTATGTTGGGGATTTAGACCAGGGTGGTACAATTGATAGTGCGCTTCAAGGGATCGATAAGGTTTATATGTGTACGTGGAATGGTCCAACCGCATCAGCTCAAGGCAAAAATATTGTTGAAGCGATCAAGAGGGCCGGCACGAAACCTTTTGTTGTACGACATTCAGCTTTCGGTGTCGATGGTTCAAGACTGATTCAACAGATTAACGAGGTGGATAGTACACTTAAAGGATCGGGGATTCCATGGACAATGCTCAAGCCTACATTTTTTATGCAAAACCTGATGATGGCTTCTCAATCAATTCAGGATAATAATAATATCTATTGGGACTGGGCTGATGGTATGGTGGGAATGATAGATATTCGTGACGTAGCAGATAGTGCATTTGGTGCTTTAACGGGTAAAGCGAAACAAGGACAGGAATATATTCTTACAGGTCCGGAATCTATATCCATGCATGATGTGGCTACTTCATTTACAAAAGTTCTTGGCAAAGAAATAAATTATGTAGCTGTACCTCATGAGGCTTCTAAAGAAGCAATGATAGGTATGGGATTCCCTGAGTTCATAGTGGACGGATTCATTGAACTCAATCATGGTTTTACTAAGGGTTTTGCTGACACAACAAATAGCAATGTTGAAGCACTATCAGGACATTCACCAAGATCAATCGATGACTTTACCAACGACTTCAAAAGTTATTTTGGAGGTTAAGACCTATAGTTTGAATTAAGCAAATCTGAAACTATGATATATCCCGATTTATTGTGGATCTGTCAGTTTCCTTAAAACGAAACTTGTAAATAAAAATAAACTAAATTTTTTGAATTCTTGTTATTCAATTAAAGCTAAACTACTTATTAAAAGGCAACCGGGGGAATAAGGAGGAATTATGAGAAAAGTAATCATGATTGCAGCCATATTAGTACAATTTGTGCTGTTTTCAAGCTACGGGCAAGCCCAGAATGTTGTCGGGAACTCCGTCGAACGTGGCAAATATTTGGTGACAATTATAGGTTGCCACGATTGCCATTCGCCAAAGGTGGAAGGCCCGTTACCATTACCGGATACAACACGCCTGCTCTCGGGACACCCGGAAGATATGCCGTATCCAGAATGGATACCAGCAGATTTGCAGCAGCGTCATGCACTTGCACTGATGAATCCATGGTTGACGGCATTTGCCGGACCCTGGGGAGTGAGTTTCGCCTTTAATCTCACTCCGGATATAGAAACTGGCATTGGTGAATGGACCGAAGAGGCTTTTATTCAGACGATGCGCTCTGGCAAGCACCAGGGCCAACCAGACGGCCGAGATATTTTGCCTCCAATGCCCTGGTTTAATTTCAGGGAAATGACAGACAACGACCTTAAAGCAGTGTGGGCATATTTACGGAGTATTCCACCAATCAAAAATCAAGTACCGCTACCGATTCCGCCGACGATGCCAATGGA
>JAZGBQ010000122.1:0-5568 GCA_036476435.1 Fidelibacterota bacterium | reverse complement strand
GCCTCGGAACCACGCTTGATCAGCTCTTCAATCTCAGGGATGAATTCTGAGTAAAAATGTTTTGCTAGTTCATAGGTACCGTGCCAGTGTGTATAGTCAGGAGCCATCATTGAAGCCCCATGTCTTGCCCTTCTACCTTCATGGTGCCAGAGCTCGAACCAGATGAAATCCAGCTTCTCACTAAATTGGATGTGTCGGCCATCGCTGTCCCTTTTTAACAACGGTAATGCAGCGTTGTATAAGGCTTCCCCAGGGACTGCGAATTTCTCTTCATAAAGTGTTAATAAGCCTTCATATTGAATGAAAAAATTATCCGTAAAATTGTCATTGTGGCAGGCGATGCAGACATCCTTCATATTCTTTCGACGCTGGTCACCGGTGATACTGGCTGATTTTAATCCCCATTTTTCATCCGTTTCATGAGCTAATTTCGAATGCACTGGACGATTGTTCCATTTAATACGCAAGCCAATGTTATGCGTGATATCCTGGTTGGCTGTAGCCGACATATGGCATGTGGCACAGGTTGGAGCGGCGCTATAATCCTCTCCCACGACCCATTTTGACGATTCCAGATTCATTCTGTCAACGTTCGAGTAAAAATTTATTCCGTGCTTTGATTCATCATAGATCTCCTTCTGAGGATGATCAGGCCCAAGATGACATTTACCACAATTTTCGGGTCGCCTGGCCTGAGCGATGGAAAATTCATGTCTTTGATGACAGGCAGAACAGCTACCTTCCGATCCATCAGGATTTATTCGACCCATTCCTGTATTAGGCCAAGTCGCCGGGTCTAATCTACCATCCTCTAAAACTCGAACTTGACTTCCGTGACATTGCCAGCAACCGTTTACGGCCGCTGCAGAATTACCTAAAGGGAATCCTTCTGTTATGAAAGCGTTATTACCTTCAACAACTTCCGCCAGAACATTATCCAGAGATCCCATGATGCGTCCTGCTTTGGAATGATGTGAATTGGTAAACTCATCCACTTCCTTTTTGTGGCAGCGAGCACAATCCTTTGGAGAAACGATGACAGAAATTGTATAATCACCATGTTCGAATGCATCCGCATCTGCTTCATCAGACACATGACACTCATAACAACCAACATTTGCCCCAAAATGCTTGCTGATACCCCATTGTTGGTATAAGCTGATATTTTCTTCTTTATGACATTCAATGCACTCCTTCGATTCCTCAGACAATTCATAGGGCAATGTGGCTTGAGACCACCCTAGCGAAAACCAGAATAACGAAAACCAGACTGAGAATTTGAACTGTGCCTTACATTTGTTCATTTTATCTCCAATTGTTGTTACTGGTTTAGATTAAAGAAATCCCCGTTGATTATCAAGAGGCAGGTTGCAAAGTATTTAGATTGAATATATCTACCCTGTAATATCTAATTCAGGCTTAAAATCTTGTCTAATCGGGATACCCGTGGGATACCCGTGCTGTATTCTCGTCTATAAACCTTATAACCAGGTATCAAGAGGGCGCACATTTTAAGGGGGGGGGTAGTGACCCCCACCGGGGGGGATGGGTTAGATATACATATACACCCCACATATATTTTTTCTAAAATCCAACTTTCCGACGGTTTTCTAAATTTTGCCTCTGGAACTAAGGGTGAAGCTCACCCATAAGCGGGGACTCGTGATGGTGTGCCTCCTTCCATTCGTCACCTTTTCGCACCCAAACAGCCGTTACCCGCCACGACCCATTCTTAGTCTCACCAGCCCAAGTATGAGTGCCAATGAGATAGAAAGTTACGACAGCTACATCGCCGTACATTTGAGCATTGAAATAACTCATATACACATTCCCCTTGCCGAAATCCACATTTGCGGCCATCCGCTTCGCCGCCTCTGCTGTTCCAGCTTCCATTAGTAGCCGACCGTCGGAACTAAACCAAGTGAACTCCGGCAGATGGTGTTGGACGACTGACTCAATGTCCTGAGCGTGAATTGCTGCATAGTGGCGTTCAATCGTGGCACGAACCGCAACCGCATCTTGTCCTTGTGCAAACACTATGGCATTAAGTAACAAAAAGTAAACTGATAGCGCCAATACAAAACACCTAATAAAGTTTTTCATAACCTATCCTCCTTAAATGATACTCTGGCTCTTTATTGAACCTAGAGAAGAAAAATTTTAACCGTGCAACTAACTTCTATTCCGTTTTCAGGGGCTTTCCATCGTAAAAATGTTGACCAGTATAAATATTATCTTTATGTGCTTGTATCATTGGAAGAGTTTTTACATCTTCTTCTGACTTGCTGTCAAGAAAAGTTGCAAGACCTTCCTGCCATGCACTCTCATATGACGCAAAATCCTTTGCAGTATAATGGAATACAAAATTCCATTCATCACCCAAGTCATGGGTTAGATAACCCCAGCTTAATAGTTTGCCTTCATCCACAAGTTTATCAAAAGCTGGAACCCAATATTTATCAGTATCCTCGATGTATACAGTCCTATCTGACAACTTAATCATAAAAGAAGATACAACAACTGTTGGTTTATCCTGACTTATAGCAAGTGACGGTAAAATGACCAATATGCCAATTGTTACTATTATTAAGCGTTGAAATGGACTTTTCATTCTTATCCCTCCTTTAGTGTGTTTGTGGACTACACGGTTGTATACTGTTGGAATTGTTGAAATAAGTCGCAAAAGACTGTGTAGTACCATATACTTTAATTAAAACTCCCTTAATAGAGCAAAAATGCTCTGGTTACCCCATTCGATAGTAACTATCAAACTTAACTAAGTCAATAAAGACAATCCGATTCATTTCCAGAAAATCCCAATTCAGGCATAAAATCACATCTATTTTGGATACCCGTGGGATACCCGTACTGAATTCTCGTCGATAACCCTTTTGAATGCTAGTCAAGAGGGCGAACAATTTAGGGGGGGGTAGGTCGCCTTGGGGTGGCAGGTCTTATGCAATCTACATATTGCCCACATACATTTTATTTCCAAAAGGAAAAATTAAATGCTAGTGGGATTCGGATTATATGAACGAGGTCCACCCACCAATGGGGAAGTGGGGGGCGTTGATATATAATATTGCACACTGTCAAATTTTTAATAGAAAAAAGTATTTCGGAAACACTTACCCGGTTCAATTCGGATTGAAAAAACAGAAAACCGTTGAAAAATAGAATTGATTGAAACTGACATTACCAAGCACTACTTTTAATCAGAATTATATTTGTAATTATTGATGCATGAGGCAAATGTGAGAATCCTATATCATCTAATATTTTTCTTTGTAATAATTCTTTATATAATTTCATGCGGCCAAACTTTAAGTTTAGTTTTTGAAGAGGGCGTAACACAACCACCAATCATAATCAGTGTAGCTGAACCTCCTGATTCAGTTACTACTAAAGGAACACAAGTAAAAATTGACTACGACTGGAATCGATCAAGGCAAGCATTTGAGCTTCGACAGAATGCTTCTGAAAGCATTAAATATACTATTACACCAGGTATGTTTGGGGGAGGAAAACATGAGTATGATTGGGCACAAAAAATCTCCAATATGGGAGATCACGGACGAATCACATTTTTCGTAGTGAACAAATTCGGCGATGGTTATGCATATGGAAAGGGTAGATTAATGTACCATATACACTGCACATATAAAGATCAAAATGGGAATAAACATAGTGGTGCTGTATCAAATTACTTGGTGCTCCCCGTAATTTTTTCACAGTATTAAAATCATGAAGCCCAATATTTGAGTTGACCTTTCCCCCAAGTTGTGCCAATGTTTTATTTATTAGTAATTACAAACAAATAGGAACAACAGTACAATTTAGGCTTAAAATATCGTCTAATTTGGATACTCTTGGGATACCGATGTAAGCAAAATAATGATAGGACGCCCCACCCACCAATGGGGAGGCGAGGGCTTTAGTAGATTAATAATAAAGTATAAAACCTTAACCGATTAGTCGTCATCGTCGTCATCCCAATCAGCATCGTCATAATCCGATTTTTCCCACCCAGCGGGAGTTTTCTCTGCTAATCCAGGAGGAAGTTTTTTTCCCTTTTTTGCAAGTCCTGGGTGTATGTTTGCATCTTCCCAGCCTTTTTTCTCACCACGGCTCCATCCAGGGGGCTTACCATCATTCCATTTTGCTTGTTCTTCTATACTCAAGTTGGATTGAATCAAACTGTCATTCTTCTCGAATCCCGGTATATTGTTGTCTTTCAGTTCTTCCTTACTCTCAATTTGCGATCCTTGTGCCTTTTTATTTTGTCTTTTACCGCCAGACTGAGCCACAGCTGTCGAGCAAATCAGGATCATTAAAGAAGTGAAAAATAGTACTGTTTGCGCCCTTAGCCAGTGATTTCTGTCCATTTTACTAACCTCCCTTTGCCCATTATAATCTATTGCGGATTGCTTTAAACTCTGAATCTTGTATTTTTAAGCTGACGATCAGCCTCCATTAAATGGTGGAATTATCAGCCACTTTCTAAGTTAGTATTATTTAACCGTATTTAATCGCATAAAACGGGATACCGGCGGGATACCGATTTATGCCGGGGGTACCAACCAACCAATTGGGAGGTGGGGGGCTTTTATATATAATATTGCACGCTGTCTAATTTTTTGTAAAAAAAGTATTTTGGATACATATGGAATACCGACTAAGACCTTACGACGAGATATTGCTTGATGGGATGTCAAGAAGTTGTATCAATTCCCTATTACAATCATCATTTTTATTCCCAGGATTATGAAGGGTTATCTTCCCATCAATAGGTCTATTCTTGATTGTTATATTTAAAATCGATTGTTACAGATGCACCTGCCTCAATATTCACTTGCGCTATTTGTTCACCAAGCAATTCCTGCCAGCAAGTAACTGTATACGTGCCTGTTGGTATATCGTCTAAAGTGAAACTGCCATCAGAATCAGTAATGGCATAATAGGGATGATTTACCACTACAATCCATGCGCTCATCCAACCATGTACATCGCATTTGACTGATACCTTTTCCGGGTGCTTGAAAACCATCTCCAATTTCTTCTTAAACTTCGGATGGGCAAGATTAACCGGCCTATTCTTCTTACTGAAAGTATGAATATTGTGGAGAATGCCGTCGTTATTCAGAATCTGAACAGACGTGTCTACAGGAACAAGTAGCACATGCGGCTGGTAGCTGCAGCCTTTCTGATCCAAAACAAACTCTGTTCCCATGACATCAAGCGGCTTGCCGTTTTGAATATTGGTCAACGATACGACCGCATTTTGGATGCCTTTGCGTTTACCTACTCTCAGTCGTTCATCATAATGATCAGACTTTCCGCAGACTTCGACATCTTTAACCACCAGTAGTTTCTGTGGTTTTGGTACATTCCCTTCATAAACGACTCTGCCATAAATGCTGCCTTTGGACTGATCTAGATATTCGATATTTACTTTTGCCGTATCGTTGACTGATTTTTTTTCAATGGATGTTTCGGAATTTGTCTTTTGCTCCTGGCATCCAAATAACAATATCAGGAAAAGTGAACACCCGCTGAGTATGAAAGAAT
>JAZGBQ010000121.1:0-3758 GCA_036476435.1 Fidelibacterota bacterium | reverse complement strand
ATAGCTTGAATCAGAGTAAGTTTATTCCGACTTTTAAAATATCTAGACGATGTATTATTGATCGTTGCTATCATGAGAAGTTCATCACGACATACCATTTTCAAACTGATGGTATTTACATTACTGTTTTGTTCTTATTCACAGTCACAGTTCTATTTCGGACGGAATAAGATTCAGTATGAGCAATTTGACTGGCAGGTACTCAGCACTGAGCATTTTGACATCTATTATTATTCAGAGGAGGAGTCCCTAGCCCAGGCAGCAGCCAATATTGCTGAGGATACGTTTCGTGCTCTTGAAATAAAGTTTAATTCTACCCTGGGCAATAAAGTACCGCTGGTTATTTATAGCAATCATATTCATTTTCAACAAACGAACATATTACCGATCTACCTACCCGAAGGTATTGGAGGATTTTTTGAGTATATCAAAGGCCGTGTTGTCATACCATTCCCGGGAAATATGGCGGGATTTCAACACGTTATCAGACATGAGCTGGTACATGTATTCACCAATGCTAAGATCAGGGATAATACGCGAGTTTGTGGTAAAATGGATATTAGACGTCCACCATTATGGTTTATAGAAGGACTGGCAGAATGGTGGTCAAGAGGTTGGGATTCTCAAGCTGAGATGGTAATACGGGATGCATTGTTATTTAATCATTTATATCCACTTAAGAATCTTGGTGGATTCCTTGTCTATAAGGAGGGACAGTCCTTCTTAAGATATTTTGAACAACATTATGGACAGGCTCACATCAGAAATTTAATGGAGGAATTTTGCGCCTATGATTCGTTTGAAGAAGCTCTGAGCGCAATTTCCGGTATGGAATACGAGGATTTAATGAAAGATTGGGAATCTACCTTGAAACAGGAGGCAGCTCAGGCGTTAATTCTTGAAGAAATTCCTACAGCGGGTGAATTGAACATAACCCGGGATGGGATAAATGTCAGTCCCGCACTATATCGGGATAATAAAAATAATCTCCATGTTGCGTATTTGTCGAACCGAGAGGGATTCACCAACATCTATTCTTCACCAGTATCGTATGCTCGGAATAAGGTTGTGTTGAAAGGTGAGCGTACCGGCGAGTTAGAATCCCTGCATCTTCTTCAATCCAGCATAGATGTTAACACGGACCAGATCCTGACATTCGTAGCAAAATCAGGGGATCAGGATGTCATTAAACTGCTTGATCTGGAAACTGAGAAATTTATGGGAGAATTTTCTCATTCCACAATTGTTACAATACGCTCACCAAAATGGTCTCCTGATGGAAAAACGATTGTTTTTTCAGCTTACGATTTCGAAGGGCAATCCGATATATATCTATGGGATGTTGATAAAAAAAATGCAACCAGGTTAACAAACGATATTTATGCGGACCAGGATCCCTGTTTTAGTCCTGGTGGAGACTGGATTGTATTCAGTTCTGATCGTGGTAAAGCAAATTATGATCGACAAATGGATTTATTCGCGATAGAAATAGTCACCGGCAGCATCTATTTTTTGATCAAGGATTCCTTCAACAATGTTAAGCCCCAATGGAGCGTGAATTCCCCTGAAAAAATATATTTTATCTCGGACCGTTCTGGAACTCCCAACCTGTGGAGTTTACAGATTACAGACTCGAGCCTGCCGGTTCGGTCTCCGGTTTTTGTATCTCAGCATACCCGGCTTCATACTGGTATTATTGAAGCAATACCAACGAGCGGTGACAGTCTTTTAGTCAACGTCTTCAAAGAATTCAGTTTTCAACTTCAGCATATACCTTCACTTCCAGTTGATTCTTTAACCACTTTACCGGTTTATTTTCGTCCGAATAATCTTGCCTGGTCTATTTCAGATGATAATGTAAATACTCTTAAAAAAAACAAACAGCCTTACCGATTAAAATATAGTCTGGATATTGCTCAAACAGCGGTAGCATTCGATCCGATCTTTGGTTTTTTGGGGGGTACACAAATATCAATATCCGATTTATTAGGTAATCATTATTATCATTTTCTCCTGGTCAACACAGCTCAAGAACTCGGAGATTTTTGGAACAGGTTTAACGGAGCAATTACCTATGTCAATCTCTCCTCCAGATTAAATTGGGGACTCAACGCTTTTCATTTTGCCAATGACTACTTTGATCCCTTTAAGGATTTTTATTTCGGACGATCGATCGGTGTTCGCGCGAGTCTGAATTATCCTTTCAATGTATTCAAACGAATGGAAATAAGTGCTTCATTCAGTTATTCAACCAGAGATTATTATTTTAGCGATGAGTTTCGTAAAGTTTTCCTGGTGTCAAACTATTTCTCTTTGATTCATGATAATGCAATCTGGTCACCTATTGGACCAGTTGACGGTTGGCGAGCTCGGATCACAATAGGCCCAACATTTGATTTTAAACGTTCTTTCCTACATAATATTACCGGATTAATTGATTTTCGTTATTACCATCGACCAATTGCTCGAGTTACTCTGGCACAGCGTTTAATGGTCTGGTATAATGACGGACAGGATCTGCTGCGGTATTTCATTGGAGGAAGCTGGGGGCTGCGTGGATACGGGTTTACACAAATTTTCGGCAGTAAGGCAGTGATGATTAATAACGAAGTACGGTTTCTGTTTGCACGGAGTCTGGCATTGAACTTTAATAAGATGGCAATCGGGTTTGCACCGATCGAGGGAGCTTTATTTTTCGATGTCGGTAACGCCTGGGATACCAAGTTTACCAATCTAATCGGAAGTTTTGGATTTGGTTTAAGAGGGCTTTTAATGCAGGGTCTGGTCATCCGTCTCGATGTAGGAAAAACCACTGACTTCAAGACTATTTCTAATAAATGGTTCACGAAGTTATTTTTTGGCTGGGATTATTGATGATACTATTAATTCGGTACTTTAAATATTTTCATATATTTGCAGTAATATATATACTTAGTGGATGTTATCAAGGGCAGTTCATTTCTTCAAATCTCAACTTCGAAAATGGATCTGAATCACCGGATCTATCTCAGCGACCGGATGTGATCTGGTCCGAAAAACAATCCTCTTCAATCGCGGCAATGGAAGTAATTGACCAGAATAACGTATTGGTTACGACCTACAAGGGAGAGGTATATATACTGCATTCTCGGACAGGGAAGAAAGCGAGTAAAAAATTGAAACCGTTTAGAAGCAGAATAAACGATTATATTCTAAATAGGCTGGAACAAATGTTGTACCTCGGATCCCGGGGAGACGAAGAAATTTTGGCTTATGATCTGAGACAAAATCGGATACGATGGAAGTATAAAATAACTCAATTGTTTGGTCTACTGGCGGAAGATAGTGGGAAGATATTTGCGGTGCAGCGGGATGGTGTATTAATAGCACTTAATAAAATTACTGGGGAAGAATATGACAGAATGACAATTAACCGCACACTATCAAAAGGCTTTATTAGAAACGGAGATCAGCTATTATTAATGTTTACCGATGGTTCAGTGCTGTCATTTTCCAATGACTTCAAAAAACATTGGGAAAACCAGGTGAATATCTCGCTGGATCCAATGGTGATATTAAAAGACAGCATGATATATATTCACGATGAAGTCGGAAAAATCACTGTTATTTCACCAGAAGGAATCATAAATAGAGTAATATCTTTGGAACCTGTCCCGGTCTACTCCGAACCAGTATTTAATGATTCTACTATGTTTGTAGGCTACGCTAATGGGTCAGTGTTTTCCTACAGTCGAAGAATGGATCAAGAACTATGGCAT
>JAZGBQ010000120.1:0-3150 GCA_036476435.1 Fidelibacterota bacterium | reverse complement strand
CCAAGGTGAGCCAGTTGGTAAATTACGAGTTAGAAGGAACATCTCGGCACCGTTACTTCTATAAGCATTATAATTAACTCTTTATTCGTCTGGATATTTAACAGATTAAAGAATTGGAAGGAAAGAAAATTATGAAAGCACCATTATTAATAGTCATTTTAGTATTAATGTCTATCGTTGTGTTCAGCGGATGTTCGAATTCAGAACAAACTGAGGCTGTGGATGAGCGGACGGGTAAAATGATGCTCGTTAATGAAGTCAAGGTTGAACAATTTCAATCAGCGGAATACGCAGGTTGGTTCACGGAACAATATGATTTCTATGAACCCGACGATGAAGTCCTGGCTCTCATTAAAGATAATATGGAGAGTATCAGTTTTAAGATTTTTCTGGGAACCTGGTGTAAGGACAGTAAACGTGAAGTTCCTCGATTTTTAAAGATCCTGGATGGAATTTCGTATGATCTATCTCATATTGAATTCGTTGGACTGGACCGAGCAAAAACCTGCCCTGGTAAACTTGAAAAAGGCTATGGTATCGAATTTGTCCCCACTATAATCGTAAATAAGAATGGCAATGAAATAGGTAGAATCATTGAATATCCCATAATATCACTGGAACAGGACCTGCTGGTTATCCTTACCGGGATTGTTGAAACAGTAAGTATCCAATTTAAATCATATCGGGGGAAATATGGCAGAGTTTGACAAGCAGTTACACTTAACGGAAGATGACAAAAAGCGTTACCAGATTGAAATCGATGAAATCGATCTTGATATCAAGAAAAGATTATTAAATGATGCTCCTGAGAAAATCACTGGGTTACTTAAGAAGCCAGATCTCACTGAATTCCAGGTATCGTTGTTAAAGGACATCACCATCTTATATACAATCTTGAAAACACTCCCTAATCTTGATGAGAATATGCAGCGCAAAATAATGTTTGCACTAAAATACTTCGAGGATAGTGACGATGAAATCCCGGATGATATACCAGGTATTGGTCTACTTGATGATGCGATCGTAGTGCACTGGATCGTCGAAGAGATTAAGCAGGATTATTCGCAATATTTTATGGCTTGAATATCGGTCAGGTTAGAAAAATTATGCACACTGATGAGAAATGTTTTATTTTATTTCTCATTTAATTCTTCTTCGGAGAACTGCCATTGACAGTTTGGGCACCACCAGGGCTTGCCAGAATAGGTTGGCAGGTTCTCCATCAGTTGCATTGGACTATCATCTCTGGGACAGTTTTTTTCAGTTCCTGCGTCTGGCCAGCGGAAATTACTTCGAAACTTTATACTTGAAGCAGTTTTGATGTCATCATTCATAATGTAAAAGTTACAATTATTTATGTACATTTGGCACCAGTGAGTTATGAAAAAAAACCTTGCTGAATCAATCAAACAGGAACCAGTAATAAAATATTCTGAATATAACATTAAGTGAGCGCAGTATGAATACAATCAATATTGCAATTGATGCCATGGGCGGTGATCATGGTCATGAGGTCATAGTAAAGGGTGCCATACTAACTTCTGGGTCCTATCCAGGGAAATTATATCTGGTAGGTGATGAACAAAAGTTAAGAGCCGCCCTGGCCAGAGAAAAATATACCGGAACTGGCATAGAAATCGTTCCCGCCAGTGAAGAGATAAAAATGGATGAATCGCCAAAGGAAGGTATCGAAAATAAACCTGATTCGTCCATTATTGTCGCAGCTAAACTTGTCGCTGATAATAAAGCTGAAGCACTTGTATCTGCCGGAGGTACGGGATCAGTTGTTCTTGCAGCGGCAAAAAATATCCCCCGGATCAGCGGTGTACGCAGGACTGCAATCGCTACTGTCTATCCGACGATGAATGAATCAAACCGGAAGGATATTCTGGCACTCATGATGGACGTCGGTGCCAATGTTCGTTGCAGCGCCGATGAACTGGTGCAGTTTGCCATTATGGGATCAGCATACGTCGGTGATCTCCGAGGAATATCGAATCCGAAAATCGCTTTATTGAATATTGGTGAGGAGGCTTCCAAGGGCGGGGAAAAAATGCAGGAAGCATACAAGATCCTCAAAGACACGCCTTCCCTTAACTTTATTGGTAATATTGAGGGAAAAGATATTCTTCGCGGTGTGGCGGATATTATAATTACTGAAGGATTCGTCGGGAATATCGTTATTAAAACACTGGAAGGAGCTGCCAAAACATTGGGACGTTTGAGTAAATTGGCCTTTAAGAGCAGAATTATCTGGAGGTTTGGATTGATCATGTTAAGCAAAGGTCTCAAGATGTTAAAAGAGGTCACCGATTACTCGGAATATGGCGGAGCGCCATTGCTTGGTTTTGAAAAGATGGTCATAATTGCCCACGGACGGTCCAATGCAAAAGCCATCTCAAATGCAATTAAATTGGCTGGCAAATGCGTGCGTGATGATGTGTGTGGACAAATTTCAAGAAATATCAGTGAATTTGAGCGAATGCCAGGAAGAGAATACGAACGGCTGACACATGAAGGCTATGTAACTGAAGAGTAAATGACCTTTATGAATATGTTACTTGAGGTTTTAACACCATCACAAAAACACCTCACCTGGTTACTCGTTCTTAGCATGTTGGCTGGAACTCTGTCCAGCTGTGCATATTTCAACACATTTTATAACGCCAGGACTAATTTTAAAGAAGCCGAAAAGAAACGCGTAGCAAGAGGTGGCGAAACCATACCCAAAACCATCACTGATCAATATCAGAAGGTTATTGAAAAGGGATATAAGGTCATAACCAAATATCCTAAAAGCAAATACGTGTTGGAATCCTACTATTTGATCGGTCAATCTCTATACTATCGTCCGGAATTCACTGAAGCACAAGCAATTTTTCGAATTCTTCTTGATAATGTGGATCCGACATACCATTTCGCTGCTAATTATTGGCTTGCCATGTGCAAATGGAAGACTGGTATAATCCAACCGGCAATTAATGAACTGACCAATTTGTCCAATTCACCAGAAAATGAGGATTTTGAAGTTCAAATCTTTCTCGCACTGGCGGATATTCATATTGAAATGAATGATCGGGAGAAGAGTATCAATGCTCTTGAAAAAGCCGCCGAATCAGCAAAAACACAATCAGAGAAAGGCTCGATTCA
>JAZGBQ010000012.1:0-4008 GCA_036476435.1 Fidelibacterota bacterium | reverse complement strand
GTTTCGGTCAATGATAAATATTCGGTTAATTTCCAAATTTTCATCATCTCCATCCGGGCATGCTGTTCAGCTGATCTTTGCACTGGCAAGTGATCGTTTGGGACGAATTCAGCGATAATAATGCTATTGAAATATTCATGTTCTGAGGCGGTCACTTTCGATTGTGCTGAAATGCAATTAATTAGGAATACAACAATAATGAAGATAACGGCGTTTTTCATAATCTACCCTCCCTTTAATTTGTTACCGACATAAATTCAGATTCATATAAAAACATAACTGTACTCCAAAGCTCATCTGTATCGTCGAGAAGATACAGAGCCAGGTCTTCAATATAGGTTTCCTGCATATCCGGGGACATTCCAAGTTCAGTCGCGTACTTGCCATATATCTGCGATGTTACTGCAGAATTATCCATATTGAAATAAGACATAAAACCGATCATCAAAATAAATACAGATGAAATAACACTGGATACAAATCGTTTTTTCTTATTTTCAGATTTTCTATGGGCGGAATAGATGGATTTAATAAATTCATCCTGGTCTAAAATTTTACCCTGATCCGCAAATAGATCCATTAACTTTGATTCAAATGTCATCATATATCTACCATTTTTTCCTTCAGGCGCTTTACTGCATGATGATAATTCACTTTGGCACTATTATCGCTGATGTTCAATACATCAGCGATGTCCCTGAATGGTAATTGTTGGATTATGCGCATCGTCACAACAGCCTGCTGTTTTTTTGGTAATGTTGAAATGACATTTCTAAGTTTCTGCCTGGCCCATTCTCTTTCATAATTCTCAGGATCATCGGTTAATTCAGGATGGTCCTCAAGGTTCAAGAAATTCCGCCATTTAGATTTCCTGAAGTAACTACTGATTTGATTGGAATTAATCCTATATAGATAGGTGGAAAATTTTGACTCAAATCTGAATTTTTTAAGATTCTTATACAGCTTGAGAAATACGTCTTGCGTAAGATCTTCTGCATCCATCTCATCACCGGTAATCTGTATGAAATAGCCGTAGATCTTTTGAACATACCTTTTTGTGAGAATGTTAAATGAATTCTCATCACCATTTTGAAATTCCCGAATTAATTCGTGATCGCTTTTCATCCATTACTTCTTATTTGGACGCTTTAGATAATAATAGGTTAAAACTTTTCTGGTAAAAACAATAGTAAGAGTTGATCTGATATGGGTCCATATATTAATTCAACCGAATTCTCGTTTGTGTTAAAACTACGTTTTTCTAATTTCATACATGCAATATAAGCATGGTACATTCATTGCGAACTCCGCCCAGTCAAAAGCTATCACCAACCCACCGGGTCCAACGCTAATTCTAGCTGGTGCAGGAACCGGAAAAACTACTACCCTGTTGCACAAAATTCGATTTATGATCCTTGAAAGAGGTATCTTATCTGAGAATTTACTGGTGTTAACATTCAGTGAAAAAGCGACGCGTGAACTGTCTCGAAAAGCCTTTGAATTACTCGATAAACTCGCAGAACCGGTATCTATATCAACATTCCATGCCTTCTGCAATCATCTGGTCAGAAAGTATAGAGAATCAGAGAATTCAGAACGTTTATTGCTTCAGGAAAATGATATCCTATTTCTAATCGCTAAACGCTTCGATGAATTAAAATTCCTTGAATCGTACATATTTAGAAATAATCCGCTGGAGGCAATTCGTAAAAGTTTTATTCCGTTTTTTAACCGGATACGCGATGAACTCTTAACAGCGGACGATGTACACAAATTAAACAAAAATGATCTCATCGATAATGAATCTATTAAACTGGAATTTCCCACATTAACAGACGAATATGATCCAATTGAAGCTGCCAGACAATTATCTGATCTGGTAAAAGTTTATGATCAATATCAAAAATGGAAAATTAAACTTGGTTATACGGATTACGCCGACATGATCTTGGATTGTTGGAATATGCTTGATCAGGATTCTCATATCCTTACTGAAGTAAATAATTTATATCAACATATAATTATCGATGAATACCAGGACAATAATTACGCATTAAATAAAATTATGAACAAGTTGGCGGGTGATAATTCAAGTATCACAGTTGTTGGTGATGAAGACCAATGTATTTACAGTTTTCGTGGAGCCAACTATTATAATATAACCGATTTTCAAAGGAGGTTCGCACATAATACTACAACCATAAAATTGACTAAAAATTACCGATCAACTAAAGAAATTCTCAAATTGGCGAATGTAAGCATTCAACATGACGAAAACAGGACGCCAAAGAACCTGGTATCGGAAGATGATATCAGCGGTCCAATGCCTATTTACTATGTAGGTGAGAAAAGAGATGTGCTGTCAAATCTACCAAATATTATACGTTCTGAATTAGTATTCGGGATTAGGAATTTTAGTGATTTCGCTGTTTTATGCAGAACTTGGAATCAGGTCAAAGCAGTAGCTAAAGCACTCGAAAATGCTGCTATTCCAGTAGCTGCATTCACAGAGGAATTTTTTGCTATTCCAATTATTAAGGATATTCTTGCATGGGCTACGCTAATAGAGAAAAATGAGAATTGTATTTCTGCATTATATCGAGTATTTAAAAAATACGATGACGAACAAAAAGTAAGATCTTATCTTCGGGAATTTTCTTCCAACAAATCGGTGACCGATCCTCTGTTTGTACTATCTTATGTTTTGAAGAAGAAAAGTTTAGATAAAACCTCCAGAGAGGTGATTAATGGATTAATTGACATGCTAAAATCCTTAAAGGAATTCAACGAAAAAAAACCCCAGGCTGATGAGGTACTCTGGGAGATCTTAAGAACAACTGATCTGGTTACAGAATTACGTCATGATTACAATTACAGTGCACGAATTGCTTTAAAAAATCTCGGATATTTATTCTCCATGGCTGATAGATTTATATTACGGGAGTCAGATAAATCATTACGAGCATGGTTGTATTATATGAAAATCCTGGCGACAGATGTCAACATGTCCGCCATCCAGCCAAATGTATATACAAACTCAGGCGTGCAGGTCATGACAGTGCATAGGAGCAAAGGGTTGGAATTTCCGGTGGTCTTGCTGCCATTTCTAAGATCAGGAAGTTTTCCACTAAACTTTTCGGCATCCTCTATGATTGATACATTACCAGAGTCATGGTATAACTGGCCAAAACCGGAGGGATTGACTCCACGAGATGAACACATTAACGAAGAAAGACGGATTTTCTATGTTGCAGTGACGAGAACAAAAGAGAAATTATTTCTCTTAGGTCCCGAGAAATCTCAGTCGAGGTATATTAAAGAAATTTTAAATCATTCTGAAAAGACCATGGAGATATTTCAAATGGATAAACACGAAGATAAATCAATTAAGAAATCGAATAATTCAATAATAGAAAAATTATTTGTCGAGCTTAATCGAGAGTTATCCGCTCATCAGTTTCAACTCGCACATGAAATAGTAGATGCTATTAAAACCATCGAGTTGGATGGTAAACTTCCCTCATCCAGTCCATTCAAACATTTAATTTTATCAGATCCAGATTCCGCAGAAACAGATGTTGAGGATAATGTTGAGTCCTTACTCAGCCTTTCAGCCAGTGCCGTCGAGGAATACCAAAACTGTCCATTGAAATATCGTTTGAACAGGATCGATAAAATTCCTGAAAGAAAAAGCAAAGTTCAAATGGAGTTTGGAAGTATAATTCATAAAGTTCTGGAGGAATTTTATATATCCGAAATCTATACCCTGAAAAATTTGCTGGAACTTCTCGAAAAACACTGGAGAACAGACGCATTTGAATACTTAATCAGGGAGATGGAGTTCAAAAAACAGGGTCAGAAAATTCTCACGGATTATTTTTCTTTTTTCGAGAAGAATTCACCAAATGTTGTTCAATTGGAAGCAACATTCGATTTTATAATACCAGACGATAACATCAGACTTACCGGGAAGATTGATAGAATCGATAAAGACGGTGAATTACTATC
>JAZGBQ010000119.1:0-6705 GCA_036476435.1 Fidelibacterota bacterium | reverse complement strand
TAATCTTAGGATTAGGCATCAGTAATAATCTCCCGGAATTGATCTATAAATTAATGTCGCTTTGTAAATGAAATAGTATAAAAGAAATTAACAGTGGTTGTCTGCCTGCAGGGCAAGGACTTTTATACATTATTGATATAAAGATATATAATAATGATATACTTTGCTTTAACCGATAAATTAGAAAGATTGTGACCGGATCAATAATTATTGAGTATAAAATAAGAATTTGCTGTGTTGAGCATATTTTCGGCACAATAATTGAGTATAAGAAGATAGTACAACTTTGTTTTCAGTGATTCGGATCGAAAATATTAAATAGTTGTAATCGATAAAATTGTCAATATTTCAGAGGGGTCTCTCATAATGGTTAAAAAAATGATTTTTAATCCCCTAAAAATGAAAGCGAGTACCTTAGTCTATCCACTTGAAGACAATCTTTGGGATATGGAAGCAATGCCACATGATAATGACGGAATTGTTCAAGAGTCTGCACTTCATCCAACAGCCGTAGCACAGGGTGGTTTAATGACCACTCCGGAGGAGTTGGCAATGCTTACTAGGGAATTGATGCTTGCATACCATGGGAGATCCGAAATCATCATAACTCAAGAAATGGCAAGACAGATGTTCAAACCGGAATTGGACCTTGATCCAAGAATTTTTGGCACGCCTCTATCGCAGGGACTGGGTGTGTTTTTATTTCGTCAAGGGGAGGAAGATTGGGTGTTTGGATATCCGGGTAATAATTACCCGGGATCCACTTGCTGGTTATTGGGTTGGCCGGAAAAGGGAGTCGGTCTTGTTATAATGACAAATGGAAACCGGGGAGAAATTCTCCCCTTTGAAATTATGTCAACGCTGACCAGGGAATACGGGGTTACTGATATAAATTAATCAATCCTAATCATCCAATTTTCTCTTGGTACTTGTGTCAATTGGTCGTTCACGCTTCGAACCGTTCACCTAGCATAATTTCAACACCATGTACTTCTAAGAAAATGGTATGAACATTCCTGTTTTAAGGATAATACATACCTGAATATTCTGCTTTAAGAAGTATCCCTAATTAGTAGAGATTCTTTAAATTTCATTTTAGTGGAATTTTAAAGGTTCTTGTACGAATAACAAATCAATGAAAAAACAACCCACCACGATTCAAAAACATCTAGCTCAATGGTGGGAAGTACATGATGGAGATCGTGTTAAGTGTACTCTTTGTCCACGGTATTGCAAGATTCCGAACGGATCTCACGGATTTTGTTATATCAGGCAAAATAAAGACAGTAGTCTTATTGACACAGCCTATGGAAAATCAACCGGATTTGCAGTTGATCCCATTGAGAAAAAACCATTATTTCATTTCTTCCCCGGTTCAGACATCCTGAGTTTTGGTACGATCGGATGTAACTTGGGCTGCAAGTTTTGCCAGAATTGGCAGGTAAGTAAGGTTCATGATGAAAAATATATTAATACATTTTATTCACCGGATGAGATTATCACTCGGGCATCGGTAAACGACTGTATCGGAATAGCCTATACCTATAATGATCCGATTATTTTTGGTGAATGGGTAATCGATATTTCGTCAAAAGCACGAAAAACAGGATTAAAGAACGTTCTTGTTACAAACGGCTATATTACGCCTGAGGCACGAAAAGACCTTTTTCAATTTATTGATGCAGTTAATGTGGATCTGAAATCATTCTCGGATACTTTTTACAGAAAGTTGACATTATCCAGATTAGAACCGGTCCTGGATACGTTACGATGGTTGGTACATGAATCTCAAACCTGGGTAGAAATTACCAATCTTTTAATTCCCGGGGAGAATGACAGTAATGCGGAAATTGAAAGATTAACAAAATTTATTGCGGAAGAATTAACCAGCACTATTCCACTTCATTTTTCTGCTTTTCATCCGGATTTTAAAATGCTGGAAAAACCAACAACACCTCTATCAACTCTTAAGAACGCCTATTCAATTGCCAAACAAAATGGTTTGTCATATGTTTATTTAGGCAACATTCCCGTTTCTGAATTTAAATGCACCTATTGTCCCCAATGCCAGCAGCCAATTATAGAACGACAATATTATCAGGTGACTAATTCAAATTTAAAAGGTCATAAATGCGGACATTGCGGGTATTCAATTCCCGGAGTCTTTAATAACAATGATCCAGCAGGGGATTAATTATAATGGGGAGCCAGCAATTTACACGATATCCGGCGGCAACAGACTTTTATTCAGGTGATTGTAAACGTCAAATCCAGGATTTTATTACTGGTTTCAAAATTCCCGATGAACTTCCACCAGAACCTGTTGGTGCTGTGGTCCCTCATGCGGGGTGGCGGTTTTCAGGTCACACTGCAGCAAGAACGATATTTTGCCTTTCGAAGAAATCTGAGCCGGAAGTATGTATTATGTTTGGCGCCGACCATACTGGGGCGTATAAACACAGTATTCTTCCAAAAGGAGATTGGGAAACACCGCTGGGAATACTCACGATCGAGGAAGAAATAAGTAATTTACTCCTTACTTCCTTGCCAGGTTTACTGTCAGTGGATGCGAATGCAAATAACCGGGAACATTCTATTGAGGTAATAGCACCCATGTTGAAATACTTCTACCCGGAAATGAAAATTATTCCAATAATTGTGCGATCAGAACAATCCAGTCTGGAATTAGGCCAGGGAATTGGAGCTATTCTGAAAAGATCAGGAGTCGCAGGGGTTACTATTGCATCGACTGATCTTACTCATTACGGAGAATTTTATGGTTTCGTCCCGGCAGGATTAGGACGATCGGGATTCCGGTGGATGCGATCTAACGATGTTCGGATGATAAGATCTATGGAATCCTGTGATGGTGAAAAAGTGTTGGTCGAAGCAAGACAATCCCGGAACGCGTGCGGGTCTGGAGCTGTAGCCGCACTGCTTGAAGTTATGCAAATTCAAAAAATAAAACGCGGTTATCTGGTAGAATACACAACCAGTCATGGTACTTCACCAGAAACCGATTTTTCTTTTGGAGTCGGCTATGCCGGAGTTGTTTATTAGTACTAACGGCTCAGCTGTCAGACCACGATTTATAAAGACATACCACAGTGGCTCATTGGAATCGAAAATCAATGAAGGGAAAATCTTATTAAAAAATTGCCGTTTATGCCCTCGGAACTGCAAGGTCAACCGGTACGAGCAAGGGGGAAAAATATGTAAAATGGGAATAAACGCTCGAATCAGCAGTTATTTTCCTCATCATGGAGAAGAATCTTGTCTGACCGGGTTCGGAGGATCAGGAACAATTTTTTTTTCAAGCTGCAATTTACGATGTATTTTTTGCCAGAATTGGAACATCAGTCATTCCTGCGCAGGGCGTGAAGTTACACCTTTGGAAATAGCCAAAATTATGATCAATCTACAGGATCGAGGATGCCATAATATTAATTTCGTTACTCCTTCCCATGTTGTAGTTCAGATCCTGATGGCGATCAGTCTGGCGACTGAAATGGGACTCATGCTGCCTTTGGTGTATAACACAAGTGCCTATGATAGCGTTGAAAGTTTACATTTGATGGATGGTGTGATTGACATATATCTGCCTGATTTAAAATTTTGGAACAGTGAATCGGCTAATCGGTTCATGAATGCGCCGGATTACCCGCAGGTCAGTCAACGCAATATACAGATTATGCATGACCAGGTTGGAGATTTGCAAGTTGATAATCAACAGATTGCCGTGGGGGGATTGCTGGTTCGGCATCTGGTGCTTCCCGGGCATCTAAAAGAAACAGCTCGGATCATCCGGTTTTTAACAGGATGTGTATCACCCAGGACCGCGTTAAATATTATGTTTCAGTACCATCCTGAATACAAAGTAGATAAAGATAATTTCAAGGATTTGAATCGTCCGTTATCATTAAAAGAGCGAGAATATGCCAAGCGAATGAAACAAGAGGCTGGTTTGCCGGAGTATGCCTGGGTATGATAGTTACGTATGTGAGGTTTTATGAAGAATTGAATGATTTTCTTCCGGCACGACTATCTAAGAAAACAATGAAAAAGGAAGTACTTCTCTCCACCACGGTTAAGGATATAGTGGAATCTTATGGGGTACCACACACAGAAGTGGATTTGATCCTGGTAAATGGGGAATCGGTTTCTTTCGGATATAAAATTGTAGATCAGGATCGTATCAGTGTTTATCCGGTCTTTGAATCATTCGACATCACACCTGTCAAACACCTGCAGGCAAAACCGCTTAGGATCCCATGTTTTTTTGCAGAAAAATATTTATGGAAACTGACACGCTTGCTGCGGCTGTTGGGAATAAATGTTATCTACGATGATACGCTTACCAACAAACAGGTTATTGAATTGATCGTCAGCAGTAAACAGATTCTGTTAACGCGGAGCGTGCAGCAATTGATGCATAGTACAATTTCTCGTGGATATTGTATTCGTGCTGATGACCCTGTTGATCAGGCAATCGAGGTGATGAAACGATTTGATCTGTTAGGTCAGATGTTGCCATTCAGCAGGTGTATGCTTTGTAATGGATCTGTTGTTAAAATACCTATGCAAACGGTGGAGAGTCATTTGGATTCCAAGACAGCATCTTTATATACCAAATATTTTCAGTGCTCGGATTGCAAAAAAATCTACTGGAAAGGGTCTCACTATAAACAGTTACAACGTTTTGTAGACCAGGTCAAATCTGCTTTAATGAATATCATATTCATTTAATTAATTCTTTATATTAGACGCAATCTTTGAGCGGTTTGCAATGATATAAATGATAATTCCAATTCCAATGGTCATGATCCCTGCGATTGATTCAAGGGGGCGGATCAAAAGATTATGCATTACCATCCATAGACTCAAAAGGATGAAAAGGATGGGCGTTACCGGGTAACCCCATGTATGATAGGGGCGTTTTAAGTCCGGTTCCCGATTGCGAAGTACTATTACCCCGGCTACCGTTAGCCCGGTCGATATACTTAACGTAAACCCAATATAATTGAGCAATACATTAAAGGAGGCTGTAATAACCATAACTATCGCTATAAGCGCCTGTAAGCTAATAGCAATTAATGGTGTACCCCGGGTACTTTCACCTGATAATTTTTTAAATAATGGAAAATCCTTACCGATAGTATGATAAACCCGGGGACCAGTCATTATCATGGCGCTAACCGATGATATAAGTACAATTGCTATCAGAGAACTTATTAGCTTACCGGTCGCTATACCGAATAATCTTGTAGCTGCCAGATGACCTACCTCAACAGTACCGGATAGCTCAGAGAGTGGGACAGCACGTAGAAATACCAGGTTCAGTAATAGGTATAAAAGCATTACCAGAGCCGTGCCGAAGAACAGGGCTAATGGTATGACCTTTCTTGGCTGTTTAACCTCATTGATTATGTATGTAGCTCCATTCCAACCACTGTAAGCGAAGAAAACGAATATTAATCCGGTTGCAAAAGCAGGACTCAGCATAACTTGCCAGTTTGGGCTGGTTATTTGCAGCGGTACTACCGGAGGATGGCGTAATCCGCCAACAATAAAAACGCAAATTAGCACTACCTTGAGGATTGTAAAGAAATTTTGGACATAGCTGCCAAGTTTAACATCGGCTATATGAGCAATCGAAAGCAATACGATCAAAACTACAGCACCTACCAGGTTGGGAAATGACGGGAGAACAGCTTCAAGGTACTTACTAAATGCTATGGCAGCTGCCGCAATCGGTGCAGAAAAACCAACGATTAAAGAAATCCAACCTGCTAAGAATCCCAATAACGGGTGGTAGATCCGACTAAGAAAGTGATATTCGCCGCCGCTCCTGGGGATAGCCGCCGACAGTTCTCCATAAGCCCATGCTCCGCATAATGCCAGAAATCCTCCAACCAACCAGATAATCAATACAGGAATCACGGCATTAAGGTCGGCAACCAAAAATCCTGTAGTTGTAAAAATCCCCGTTCCAATCATGCTGGCTACCACAATTGCCATGGCACTAAAGAGACCAAGCACTGGTTTCGGATTTAACTTTTGATTGATCAAAGGATTTTAGTAAGTGATATTTTTATATAGTCTCTCCACTAGAAAACAATATTTTCATTCATGAGGTGGTGTCTTAAAAAGCAAGAAATACTGGTAAGGCAATACGGGATTTTCCTGCGTTAGTGTATAACCGGCGGTGGTTAATTCTTCGATGACCTGTGCTTTAGAGAGCTTTGTGTCATCTGATGGTCCCACTGGAAAGTCACCCTTTTTAAAATCGACGATGATTAATTTTCCGTCAGGCAGGAAATACTTTTTCAGGTTTTGAAAATATTGAATACGGTGTTCAATGTGATGGTAGGTATTGCAAAGGAAAATTATATCCACAGGTTTTGGGATGAGCGGATCATCAGGTTGTCCTAATACGCTTTCCAGGTTCTCTAATTCCTCCAGTTCGGCGCGTTCGTTAAGGTACCGGATCATATCTTTTTCAATATCTATTCCATAGACATAACCTTTTGTGGCGACCTTTGCAAACCTTACAGGGAAGTAACCGGTGGCAGAGCCGATATCAGCTATCATGGTATTTTCTTCAATGCCCATGGCGCTGATGACTTCTTTCGGTTTTTGCCATTCATCCCGATCGGGATCTTCAAACCTTTTAGCCCATTGATCGGCGCTCTGAAACCGGTGAAT
>JAZGBQ010000118.1:0-2277 GCA_036476435.1 Fidelibacterota bacterium | reverse complement strand
GTCATTTTTTTCTTTCAGGGTAATGTCTACTTTGCCCCTTTCCGTGTATTTGATTGCATTGTCGATCAGGTTTGATATCGCCTTCTGGATTTGATAACGGTCAGAAAAGACCACCGTATTTCCTTTTAACAATGAAATGTTCAGTTCTAATCCCTTTACCTTTGCAGTTGGATCAAATTCTTTAACCACTTCCTGCACCATGTTACTCAACGGAAATCTGGATGGATCAAAATCAAGAGTGCCAGTTTCAATCATGGAAATATCCAGGATATCGTGTACGGTATGCATTAAACGCTCCCCACTATTCTGAATAATATGAAAATATTTTTTCTGACTATCATCCAATTTTTTATCCAGCTCCTGTTGGATAAGATCAGTAAATCCTAAGATGCTGTTTAATGGGGTTCGGATCTCATGAGACATATTTGCCAGGAAAAGGGTCTTGAGCCTATCGGCGCGATTTGCTTTATCTAATGCAATTTCAAGTTCTTTTTGTTTCTGAATACGATCAGTAATATCTCTGGCAATACCAAGGACACGTGTTTGACCACCAATTTTCCCGGAGTGAGTTCTTATTTCTGCCTCTAACTTTGAACCATCATTACGAATTATTGTGAATTCATCGGGGCCAGTAGATTTACCTATTGCATTCAAAGCAAGCAGCTTGGCAGCTTTTGGAATCTGGTTCTTTGGTAAAATATTCAGCTTTAAAAAACTCCTGCCAATTAATTCCGATTTATTATATCCCATTAATTTTTCAGCGGCTATGTTTCCGTCAATAAAAGTACCTTTGAGATCATTGATGTAATAGGCGTCAGGGGCATTGTCAAAAAGAAAGCGATAGCGCACTTCACTTGCTTGCAGGCTTTCCTCTGCATGTTTACGCTCAGAGATATCTCTTATTACGGTAATAAAACCTGTTGGTCCTCTTACTTGATCTTTAAGTACAACCGCAGTTACTTCAACCGGGAAACTGGTTCCATCTTTCTTGACCATGGTAAATTCTATATCTTTACAGATCCCCTCCTGGAGAGTCATCTGAATATCTTTCAGGGCTCTATCGAAATCCTCTTTTATTACAAATTCAAGCGCTTTTCGCCCAAGTAGATCATCTTCATGCTCATAACCATACATCTTTAGAGTCTGCCTGGACACAAAAGTGAGATTACCTTTCAGATCCGAAACAGTAATTGCATCCGGGGAAGTCTCCACTATGCTTCGATATTTCTCCTCTAGTTCTAATCTCATTTCTTCTGTTCTTTTATGATCATCCCGAGATTGTTTTAATATTAATGCTTCACTTACAGCTTGCGGAAGGCGCTCCAGATGCTCTTTAATGACATAATCCCAGGCACCTGCTCTAATACAACCAGCGGCCGTTTCCTCATTTATTGAACCGGTAACAATAATAAATGGGATATCAGGAATTACTTTTAGTGCGTGTCCAAGGGCATCCATACCGGTATATCCAGGAAGATTATAGTCTGATAAAATGATGTCCGGTGTAAACGATTTTATCCCTTCAATAAATGCTTTTTCCGTTTCAACATGTTTTGTTTCCATGTCGATTCCACTCTTCTGCAGTGTGCGTTTAATAATTTCCGCTTCCGTATAAACGTCTTCAAGGATCAAGATTCGCAAAGACTTTTTGGTCATATTTACCTCTTAATTGTATTAATATGTGTACATCATCCAAACACAGGTTTAAGGCAGCGGTTGATTGAGAAGAAGCCAGTACATACTGAGTTCGGAAACAGCTTTTGAGAACTTTTCAAAATCGACCGGTTTAGTTATGTAACTGTTCACACCCAATTTGTAGCTATCGATCATATCCTGTTCTTCTTTAGAAGAAGTAAGTACAACTATAGGAATCACTTTGGTGTCTTCTCTGGATTTAATCTGGCGTAAAACCTCCAATCCATCGATCTTGGGCAGCTTTAAATCGAGTAATATTAGCTTCGGACGGTGATTTGGCTTTCTACTATCATACTCTCCGCGAGCGAAGATAAAATCCAAAGCCTCAGCTCCATCCTTTACCCAGATCACATTATTTGCCACATTATGTTTTTTCAGAGCTCGCAGTGTCAGCTCTGCATCGGTTGGATTATCTTCAACTAATAGGATTTGAATATCGTTTTTATCATTCATTTTTATTCATCCTTTTTTGGTAACGAAACAAAAAATGTTGCCCCTTTGTCTTTTTTCCCTTCCGCCCATACACGACCTCTGTGACGCTGTATGATGCGTTTTACGATAGCGAGGCCTACCCCAGTACCA
>JAZGBQ010000117.1:0-16440 GCA_036476435.1 Fidelibacterota bacterium | reverse complement strand
AAAAGGTAATACCGCAATTGACTTTGAACTGATTTTAGGTGCGACAGGTACAACTTCTGGTTCTGGTTTATTAATAATTGAATTGAGTACTACTCCAACTATCACAATAAGTGCAAATGCACTCACCACTATTGGAATTGGTTGCTTCCAGACCGGTTTTATGTCTGCTGGAGTTGGTGGCGGAGGTGGAGATATTTGTGTTTCAGTCTTTTCTTTAACAGGCTCTTTCTTCACATGCTTCAGATCTACAATGAGTTCATCCAGATGTTGGTAGCGTTCATTTGGTTCTTTTGCCAATGCTTTGTTCACTATCCTATCAAGTTCTAAAGGGATTCCAATCCTTAAGTCCGTCAGCGGTTTTGGTTCTTCATTCATGATAGAATAAACAACCGCTTGCTCATAATCGCCCTGGAAAGGCTGTAAACCGGTCAACATCTCATACAGAACCACGCCTATTGACCAGATGTCTGTACGATGATCTACTTCTTTACCCAAAGTCTGCTCGGGGGACATATAGGATGCTGTCCCCAATGATGTGCCGTCTTTTGTTACTTGAGTTTGCCCTGCCAGTTTTGCTATACCAAAATCAACGATCTTGACAATACCATCAGGGGTTACAATGATGTTAGCTGATTTAATATCACGGTGAATGATCTTCTTCTTATGGGCTGTATCTAATCCCTGGGCTATCTGAATAGTAATATCAAGGGCTTCATCAATCTCAAATGGGCTTTGTTTTATCTTTTCTTCAACGGTTTTACCTTCGTAACAATCCATTACAATGAAGAGTTGTCCTTCATCGGTCTCGTCAATCTCATGAATTGTATAAATATTATGGTGTTGAAGACTTGATGCTGCTTTTGCTTCATGAATAAAGCGGGTTTTCATGTCCTTATCACGGGTCGTCTCCACCGGCAGGAACTTGAGAGCTACGATGCGATCTAATTTTGTGTCTTCAGCCTTATATATATCACCCATTCCGCCTTCACCGAGCTTCTCGAGGATCTTATAATGGGATATGATCTTGCCGATCATATACTAAAAACCAAATTATAATCAAAGACTATAGAAAAACTAATTGACATTTTATCCCCTTAAAAGCCAGGTAAATGTAGTGGGCGGAGTGATGATTATCAATAATTGACAGATTCCAAATTAAACCTGTCGGTTAGAGTGAACGTCCTACCACCCATAATCCAGACTTAAATCCCGTTTTCCCGAATGTACCCCCTTAATCATGCGTATCCGTAAAAACGTATCCGTAATTTGGGTATATTTGACCTTAATAGATATACAATGACCATTTTGAACTTTGTGGATTAAGGGCGTATAAAAAGAGTGTCCCCCCCTCAAGAACTGGCGTCCATCGAAGGGGGAACGGGGGGTGTGACTCCGGAGCGACTCGAACGCTCGACCAATGGCTTAAAAGGCCACTGCTCTACCAACTGAGCTACGGAGTCAACGTCAAAAAGCTTGTGTCAAATATCAAATTTCCGGGTGCAAAGTTACATTTTCCGCATGCCCGGGTAAATAAAAATTACAAATATTAATAATTATAATTCGCCCTCTACACAGGTGGTCTCAAATCCGCCACGGATATTGTAAATGGTGGTGACCTGAAGCCGATCTGTATTCAGGACTGATCTTAAATCATCATAGATACGTTTTGTTGCCGTTTCCTGATAGATCCCTACATTGCGGAAACTGATGAAATAATATTTCAGGCTCTTCAGTTCCACACACTTGCCGCTGTCGGGGTGATAGGTTATTTTTACATACGCCAGGTCAGGCAAACCGCTGAACGGACAAAGGGCGCTAAATTCCTCGGTTTCTGATGTAATGAGCTGGTTCGGGCTGTCAAATGGAAAGGTTTCCAGGTAGTCCGGCCGAATAGAATCCTCACTCTCAAAATCAAATTGTTTTCCCTCAGGTTGTGGCATACTGAAATCGTCCTTAATTATTTACTTATTTCGTTGGAATTCTCGCCGTAATAAACAACGCCGGACTTACACGTTTCTTTAATGACTATCTTAGAAAGATGCGGTAAAGAAGGCTTCAGGTGATCCCAGATCCATATGGATAGGATCTCAGCAGTGGGATTTTCGAGTCCCGGGATTTCATTAAGATAATGATGGTCCAACTGCGCCCGGATAGGCGCAAAAGCTTGCTTGATATCGACAAAATCCAGCACCCACCCAGTCTTATCATCGATGGGACCATCCACATGGATGACCACATAATACGTGTGGCCGTGGAGACGGCGGCACTTGTGCTCCTCCGGCAGATTGGGGAGCATGTGTGCGGCCTCAAATGTTATCTCTTTGAATATTTCCATTGTCGTCTAGGATCCGGCTCAAGGTAACCCTGTGAATTTATGGGTCTGGAGACTTAAATGCCATTGAGGGTGCTGCAGGCAATAGTCGGCGGCAAGAGCAGTATTAATATCCAATTCAGGCCCGTCCATAGGCTGCAGCGAGAAATGTTTAAACTCAAGATTCCTTAGTGATTCGGGATTCAACCCCTCCTGCGGATAAACCAGTTTCAGTTCATCACCCGTCACGGTTACAAGATCGGCATGCGCTTTGGGGCTTACACAGACCCAGTCGATCCCTCCAGGGACTGGGAGGGTGCCATTGGTTTCGATGGCTACCTCAAATTGAGCCTGGTGAAGTTCTTCGATGAGAACCGCGTTAAGTTGCAAAATGGGCTCACCACCGGTACAAACGATGTAACGGCCATGATCATTACTGTGTTGCGGCCATAGATTTACGGCAATTTCAGTGATTTCCGAGGGTGTTTCGTACTGTCCGCCGTTCAGACCTTCCGTACCTATGAAATCGGTATCGCAAAAAGGACAGATTGCCTGAGCACGATCATTTTCATGACCATTCCACAGGTTACATCCGGCAAAACGAAGAAACACTGCAGGACGGCCAGTATAAAACCCTTCGCCCTGTAGAGTATAAAAAATTTCTTTTACGGTGTACGCCATGACTGTTCAATCCGGATAGTGTAATGGATCCTCAAATTGAGCCTCTTTGAATCCGTTCCGTCTTAATAAACAAGCATCACAATGCCCGCAAGGAGCCCCATTCTCAGAAGGGTCGTAACAGGAATGGGTTAAACCGTAATCCACCCGAAGCTCAATTCCTTTTCGAATTATATCAGCCTTGGATAGATTAATAAGCGGTGTATGGATGGTAATCTTTTGCCCGGTTTCCGTTGCGATTTTAGTTGAGAGGTTTGCCATGCTTTCAAAAGACTCAATAAACTCAGGCCGACAATCAGGGTAACCGCTGTAATCAAGGGCGTTCACGCCGATGAAAATATCAACAGCGGGAAGGGTCTCAGCCCAGGCCAGGGCCAGTGACAGAAATATTGTATTTCTGGCGGGCACATAGGTCACTGGAATTTGTGCAGACATGGTTTTTAGGTCTTGATCCTTGGGAACTGCAAGATCAGCAGTGAGTGCTGATCCGCCAAAAGCACGCAGATTTATTTGGGAAATGATGTGGTCTTTGACTTCAAAGTAACGGGCGACTTTCTCCGCTGCCTTTATCTCATAGACATTCCGCTGACCGTAGATTATGGTCAGGGCATGCAGTTCATAGCCCTGACTGATGGCTATTGCCATAACAGTTGTTGAGTCCAGCCCGCCGCTTAATAGTATGATCGCCTTTTTCACGAGTTTTACTATTTCGTTATATTATATAACTGCGGAATTTAATCTCCACTTTGAATTATTTAGACAACAATTCAATAGTTGACATGTCTAAATTATATTGTTTTCAAGTATTGCATATTACCGTAATGAGGAGATTAACACCGTATGAAAAAAACTTTATTTGTTTTACTGGTTAGCCTGTTGGCTTTGGGTCTGTTTACACCGGCCCTGGCGGGAGACCGTACCGTAGTTAGGATCGGTCGCGATATCACCGTCGAGGCAGGTGAACGCGCTGATGATGTTGTGGCTATCGGCGGAGATGTAAGGATCTATGGCACAGTCCGGGGTGATGCCGTTGCCGTTGGCGGCAGTGTTTATCTTGAGGAAGATGCCGAGGTTCACGGCGATGCTGTTGCCGTTGGCGGGGCGATATACGAAGAAGAGGGCAGCTATGTACGTGGTGATATTGTGGAAGTTGATGCCTTCAATTGGGGGGGATTACGGCACAGTTTACATTTTGGGAGCCCGCATTTCTGGGGCTGGCCCTGGGGTTTTAGAGTGATGGGCTTTATCGGTTGCCTGGCCCTGGGTCTGATTCTTGCCCTATTATTGCCGAAGCAACTGGAAACAGTTTCAGGTCGGATTCGTGAGACACCGCTAGCGGTTCTGGCGTATGGCTTCATCGGAGTCCTGCTGATCGTGCCGGTACTTATTGTTTTGGTAATTTCCATTGTTGGTATCTTGCTGATACCACTTGAACTGGCCGCGGTGGTTTTCTTCGGCCTGTTTGGTTACTATGCCGTCGCCTGGGTGATAGGTGATAAACTTAGTCAATCACTGGGCAAAGAAACACCGGTCGTATTGTTCTCTCTCATACTGGGGTTAATCTTGTTAGGAATTGTTGATATCATACCGTTCTTTGGCAATTTGGTGGGACTGGTGGCAGTAGTAATGGGATTTGGCGCGGTATTAATGGCTATTCATAAGCGCGAGAAAAAATAAGTTAGTAACGAGACTATTTACCGATAAAAGTCCCGTCTGTGTTATCAGCAAGACGGGGCTTTTGTTTGGATAGATCAGCAGTACTGAAAAGAAAAGCAATCCTCCCCCTTTTGCTATAATTTTGTCCATGGTTCCGACAATCCAAATAAATAAAAAAAATACAGCCAGAGATAACAATAAAAAGACAATATTTACTTTATATGGTTTGAATGGCGCGCTGGAAGTGCTTCGTGAGATCCCTGCTGATATCCTATCCATATATGTGCAGAAGACCGGGCAGGCTGATAAGGATACCCGGTTAAAAGACCTTCTAAAAAACAAAAACTTGAAGATTATCCAAATGGAGAAAGTAGCATTCAGCTTAAAATATCCTATGAAGCGAACACAGGGCATTGTTATAACCTTTAGAAAAGAACGTGTTGTGCCGCTACCGCCACTGAGTTCGATAAAGGGGGATTTTTGTGTACTTGCTCTGGACCGCGTGGAAGATCCACAGAATTTAGGTCAGATTATACGAACTGCCGAATGTGCCGGTGTTGATGGCATCCTTATCACCCGCCGCGGTTCTTCCGGGATAACCGAAACAGTTCTGCAGGTTAGTCAGGGTGCTTTTTGTCATCTCCCGGTCTATGAATCCGCAAACCTTAACCAGGCATTGACCAAACTGAAGAAAGACGGATTCTGGATCGTAGGCGTTGAGAACGGGATTGCAACTGCACAGGCTTGGCACAGCATCGACCTGACCGGGAAAGTTGTCCTTGTTCTCGGAAGTGAAGGGAAAGGAATGCGACGGTTAACATTAGAGTCATGCGATTTTATTGCAACCATCCCTGTGCAGGGCGCCATAGATTCCATGAATGTCTCAGCAGCTGCCAGTGCCGTTGTTTTTGAGCGGCTTCGTCAATTGCAAAGCAAAAATCCATAAACTTTAAAAAGATGCAATTACCAAGGCAGGTTTGGAATAAAAGAAAACCCCAATATAAAAAGTTGAGGTTTTCATATGGCAATAAGTTATGCAGTAAAAGTTAAATTATTTTAAACCCAGAAGCCTCCAGAGTTTTAAACCAAGACTAATCCCGGTTGAACCGGAAAATATCAGGAACGCAACAGGAACATACAGAAACCAGTGAACCTTGTCAAATCCGGTGAGCCAGATTCCTATAAAGATGATCAGTGACAGAAAGAAGAACTGCATTCGCAGAGCCGACATAATGTACCTCCTTCGTTGAATGTATTTGATTGTCAGCCGATCCGCTCGACTCATTTTGTGAATTACCAGTATTTATGAATATAGGTGTGAGGGAATTAAGAAATAACGGGATCATCGCAAGCCAGTATTACCATCATTAACAATATTCATCATTTCTGCGATAATCGTATTCAGTTTATTCTTATCCTTAAAAATATCGAAGCCGTCTGTTTCAACCGTAAAAGTGGGAATGTCGTGGATACTTGCGATCCACTTATCGTATGAGATGTTCAGCTGATGAAGATACTCGGGATTGATGCTGCGCTCAAAATCCCGGGAACGTTTACCTATGCGGGTGATTAGTGTATCGGTGGTCGCGCGCAGGTAAATAATCAGATCAGGCTTCTTTAAATAGTTCATCATAACGCCGAAAAGGTTAGAATAATTCTGCCAGTCACGCACATCCATGTTACCCATTTCGTGAAGATTCTTTGCAAATATCTCTACGTCTTCGTAGATCGTACGATCCTGAATTTTACCGCCTGATAAGGCTGTCATTTCGTAGTGGGTTCTGAACCTATGATGTAAAAAATAGATCTGTAAATTAAAACTCCAGCGATGCATGTCATCGTAAAAATCGCCGAGATACGGGTTATCCTGTACAGATTCATAAAAGGCTCGCCAGCCCATTTTTTCGGAAACTATCTCTGTGAAGGTGGTTTTACCGACACCGATATTGCCGGCTATGCCAATAAAGGGAGATTCATTCGACCGTTCAGCCACGGGCGGTTGCGTTTTGGTTGAATATTACGGCCATAACGGTATTGAAGTTTACAATGAGGACGACGGTAGTTCAATAGATTGAAATGGGAATTTGAAAGAATTTGGATAAAACTACTGCAATTAATGTTGTCGATCCGGCAGTTGTCCTTAAATAGCTGATCAGATTAAAAGATTTAACTTTTGTGGATTGAGCCTGTCTAATCCTTTGAAATAAATAAAAACCTAAAAATCAGATAAAAAAACAGACCGAAAATGAATAAGTGTAAAATATCTAAAAGGAGATAATAAAATGTCCAAAAATATAACTCTCGCACTGATAGCTATGACTGTGGTTGTAATGGCGCAGCCGGAACCTGAAGGAGAGTTGGAAGGATATCGAGAGAGATTCAGCGATAAATTAAACCTTACGGAGCAGCAGGAAGATCAGATCGCGGAATTACGTTCTGATTTTCATCTTAAGATGATTGATTTGAATGCTGATCTACAAAAACTTGACCTGAAACTCAAAGCTAAAGTTCATACGGACGATCCAGATAGGAATGCGATTCATAAGACGGTTGATAAAATTAGTGCGAAGAAAGGTGAAATTCAGAAATTCCGCCTGGATCATCGTCTGGAAGTCCGCAGCTTGTTAACGGATGAACAACGCAAAACGTTTGATTCCATGCCTATGATGATGCACTCTGGAAAGCACCGCGGGGAAAGGGTTCAACACGGCAAGGCAATGAAACATAAAAGATCAGGAAGTCGTAGTCGGGGGCGTTAACCGTAAAAATCTCTGATACTGTCTCCAACCCTAACTTAAAGAAAAAGGGCAGGTTTTCCTGCCCTTTCATATTTAAAAGTTTACGAATGTTAGATTCCGGTAACATTTCTTAGAATCCCCATGATTATCCCACCTGAAAGAATGAACAACAGGTAGAGTATAAACACTTTCCTGGATGTTAGGCCAAAAACGGCTGTCATGGCCGGAATGGTTGTCGTGGGTCCTACGACCAGGAAAGCCAGTGCCGCACCAGTATTCATTCCTTGGTCCAATAGACCACCAATCAACGGGAGGGCGGTTATATTAGTAGTGTAAATTGGAATTCCGATCACTGCGGCGATCACGACAGTAATTGGATTTTCTCCTCCCAGAGTGCCGGAGATCCATGCTTCCGGGATGTATAGTTTGATCAACGCATCGAGGGTCAGGGCAATCGCCATAAATTTTGCAACCAGGAGCGTGGCGGATTTCGATTCCATTAATATTTGTTTGAAACGTGAATTTATAACTTTGATCTTTTCGGGTTCATCTATAGGATCCTCATAGGTATAGGGTTTCACCGGGTCAGACTCCTCAATAGCTATCGCGGAACGGGAATCTACGGTGCGTTGTATTTGAGCAGTACCATCAGTATTAATATCGGATATCACCGCATAGGAAGGTGCAATTACAGATTGTAGTTTTGACCATCCTGTTTTTAGTAACTGGAATACATTAGGGATGGTTGCGGCCGGTTTGGAGCGTAAAATGTCGGAACCGATCCATCCGCTCTTTGTAAGCCCGTGTGTAATAAATCCTCCGGTAATACTCATTGCAAACGTTGCCAGAAGACGCCAGACAGCCGTATTCCATCCCAGCATGGATACGCTCAAAAAGAACATCTCCGGGTCCATGGAGGGTGATGCCAGCCAGAAGGACATGACCGGCGCCAGGGGAACCCCTCCGGCAAGCAAAGACCATATTATCGGGATCACTCCGCAGGAACAGAAGGGGCTGAAAGCGCCAACGATGGTTGCCAGCAATATTGCAATGACCGGGCGACCGTTGAATGCACGTCCGATTTTTTTTGATGCACCGGAAACTTGTACGGCTACGGCTAATGGTATGGTGATAATTAAATAGGGCCAGATATGGAGCAAGCCGGTCAGCACTGTATCAAAAATAATCTGGATTTGTTGCATCATAATAACCTCCATTAATCGTATTTTTACGATGTTTTAACGGAAATTTTTTTAGAAAATATCTCCTGTTTTTTCCTTGAACCAGGATATGTTTTTTTCATTTAGACAAATACTTGTAGCAGTTCCTTCATATAGTCGATCAACCCAGCCAGCCTCGTCAAGTACTTTTAAGTGTTGTGATACTGTTGCCTGGGCCTGTGGCAGGTGATCCACAATTTCCGACGTGTAACAACCGTTGTGAATAACCAGATATTTCATCACTTCGAAGCGTGACGGATTACCCAGAGCGTTGAACATGATAACCATCTTCTTTTGCTCCCTTTCCGAAAGATCAAGTGTGCAGCAGGCTTTCAAATATGATTTCATAATTAACTTACTCCTTATTCATCGTAAAAATACGATTAATAGAAATAAAGTGCAAGGTTTTTTTATGACCATATATTGAGCAAAATAAAGTGATGTTACTTTATTAAGCGAAGAATTAACTATTAAAATCTATGTTTAAAAAGATATACCTTTCTCTGGGATAAAGGGTTTCATACTAATTTTAGAAACTCTCGCAAAAAATCCATTGTGCAATTATATTGTCCCTGTAATGCAGACAAAATGAATGAAAAGTTATTTATATAGGTCGATTTAGGCATGGGAAGCTGGAAATATCCGGTCATCCTGGTTACCTCTCTTTTGCTCATAAACGTGGTACAGGGCAATGATGATCAAATCTCATGGAAAAAAGAAATTGTGGATTGGTCTGTTATTACCGGCGTATATACGGCGGGACATGTTGTCGGTGAGATGGATGTATGGGCAAAAGAATCATATTTGGCTGGCTCAACGGATAGACCTTATCATGAGAGCACGGTTCCTTCCTCATGGCTGAAATGGAGCGCCAGCCTGGTGGGGTTAGGAATGGTCATGATCCCTAATAATTCGGGATGGATGAATTCGGTGTCGTACAAAAATTTTAAAGGTTTTGCCGGTGCTGTATCACTGAACCGTTTGTTAACAAACGTTGCCAAGAATACGGTTGGGAGGAAACGTCCCAGCTTTGATAATTATCCGGACGATGAAAGGAACGATTCAAGGAAATCATTCTTTTCCGGGCACGCCTCCACAGCATTTTGTATTGCCACGTACAGCTCCCTGTTTGTATTTGATCATCTGGGCGGTATCGATTCTTTAGACCGCAATTTGGGAAAATGGTTCTATGCGACTGGTGCCTTTTCACTGGCTGCGTTTACAGCTTATTCCAGGGTTGCAGACAATAAACACCATATTTCGGATGTCATCACCGGCAGCCTGGTAGGTTCTTCCGTAGCCTGGGTCGTATACAGGTATTTTAACGGGGAAAAATCACAAAAGGCTGGTATTCAACGACGCGAAACACCCTTTAAAGTAGCAATTAACACATTGGACTACAGGTCAGGCTTCAATCTGTCTATCAGCCTGTCATTTTAGTGGTTGGTGAACCTTGATCAGGATTAAGTAGATTGATAGATACGGTCAACCTGAATACTTTGCAACAATCTTCTGAAACCGGGGATGGTCCCTTAAAGGATCGAAATCGGGATCAATTTTTATCCATGCGGCACTACCAAATCCTATGTTTACCCATTTTTCCAGTATATCTAAGGCTTCTTCAATTTTACCTGAGATTGAATAAATACAGGCAACATTGTAAAGTACGGCGGGCTCATCTGGCTCGATTTCAAGGGCTCTATTTGCCCATTCCAGTCCTCGTTCTTTAAATCCAGCCATAATTAATGCTCCAGCGCCCAGGTAGAGGGCGCGTGTATTATCTGGATTAAGTCGCAGGTGCTGTTCCGCATTTTTGATGGCCGAAAGACTCAAAGACCGGGCTTTACCCTTATTGCCCTGTTTATTATAAATAGATGCTAAAAAGAGCTGCGACTGAAAGTCATCCGGCCGATATTCAATTGCTTTTTCGTACATTCGTGTAGCCTGCTCAATGTTGCCCTGGACAAACTGTGTTCGAGCCGACCAGTAGTAAGCATCAAAACAAGTTGAACTTAACTTGATTGCTGTCTGAAATGACTTTTCAGCTTCCTCATAATTTTTAATAATGGAATATGCCAACCCTTTTGAAACCTGTACCTCCGATAAGTTCGGAGCCAGGTCCAGTGCAATACTGCTGTATTTTTGGGCTTCCTTAAGAAATTTATTATCGCTGTTCCAATACATGAAGAGCAGCGCATAGCAGTCAGCTATACCGCCATGAGCAACGGCATATTTCGGATCAATTTTGATGGCTTTTTTAAACAGTTTAACGGCTGTTAGAAAGCCTTGTTTGCGCCATTGATGAAAAAGCGTCCGCCCTTGAAGATAATATTCATATGCCTCATGATTATATGAATGGACGATTTCTATGGCGTCCTTTTCCTTTTTAGTAAGCAATACCTTTAATGTTTTGGCGATATTTTCCGTTATTTCATCCTGAATTGCGAATACATCCTTGAGTTCCCGATCAAACTTTTCCGACCATAAATGAAATCCGTCAGAGACATTAATAAGCTGTGCTGTAATTCTAAGATGATTCCCGACCTTACGAACACTTCCCTCGAGAACTGTACCAACATTCAATGCCCTACCAATTTCGCGTATATCCTGGCTTTTGCCCTTAAACACAAAAGAAGATGTTCTGGAAGCAACCCGGAGGCCAGTGATTTTTGTCAGTAAGTTTAAAAGATCCTCCGCCAGGCCGTCGCTGAAATACTCGTTTTCCGGGTCATTACTAAGATTCAGGAAGGGTAGTACTGCAATGGAAGAAGGTTGCTCACTGAGTGCAGCGTCCGAACCAGCATTTGTAAGAGTTTCCACGATATCTTGTACATTCTTTAATTCCGTAATGATCTCATCCAGATGCTGGTAGCGTTCATTCGGGTCCTTAGCCAGAGTTTTGGTCACTATCCGCTCAAGTTCCATCGGTATCCCTGTCCTTAATCCCGTGGGTGGTTCTGGTTCTTCATTCATGATAGAATAAACAACCGCTTGCTCATAATCGCCCTGAAATGGCTGTAATCCAGTTAGCATTTCATAGAGCACTACTCCTAATGACCAGATGTCTGTACGGTGATCTACTTCTTTGCCCAAGGTCTGCTCGGGAGACATATAGGATACTGTTCCCAGTGAAGTGCCATCTTTCGTCACTCTTGTTTGTCCAGCCAGTTTTGCAATACCAAAATCAACGATTTTTACAACACCATCAGTGGTTACAATAATATTAGCTGATTTAATGTCACGATGAATGATCTTCTTTTTATGGGCTTTATCTAATCCTTGAGCTATCTGAATAGCTATGTCAAGTGCTTCCTCAACCTCCAGAGGACCCCGTTTTGTCTTTTCCTCGACCGTCTTACCTTCATAACAATCCATCACAATGAAGAGTTGTTCTTCTTCGGTCTCGTCGATCTCATGAATTGTATAAATATTGTTATGTTGAAGACTGGAGGCTGCTTTTGCTTCATGGATAAAGCGTGTTTTCATATCCTTGTCACGGGTCATCGCCACAGGGAGAAATTTGACGGCAACAATGCGATCTAAATTCGTGTCTTCAGCCCTATACACATCACCCATTCCGCCTTCACCAAGTTTTTCGAGGACTTTAAAATGAGATATTATTTTCCCGATCAAGTCTTACCTGCTCTTAAATAAGAATTTAATTTAAAAAGGATATACTCACTAGCACCGTAAAATTTGTCCTGATGTAAGTTTATCTACCTTGAGCATGCATATTACCGGACAGGCGGTGAACAGTTCAAGCTATTTACTGCCCATAATGCAGTAGCGCAAAAGTTTTTATTTGTTCATGAAATCATTGAAGATTCGACCAGACTTTTCTATAATTACGTGATAAATAGGAGGCAATAATGGACAATGTAAACGTGAAAAAGGCAATAACGCGGCTGGCGTAGCCGGAACATTTGTCCATGATGCTGCTCATGTTGGCCGGTCCCATGATGGGCATGCCAAAGATGGACATGGGCACTATGCTGGGACCCATGAATCTCCTTGTTGCGCTACCGTACTGGCTGGGCTAGGTTATGCATTTTATTATCGGCGTGGTACTTACATTAATTTATGCAGCAGTTTTTATCAATAAGCTTCCATCATCCGGGTGGAAACGTGGAGCAATTTGGGGGTTGATCCCCTTTTTTGTGAATCAAAAAGTCGTTGTGCCTATGATGGGTGGCGGCTTTTTCACCGGTGGTAACATGCCCATGATCGTCGGATCACTTGTGGGACACCTCTTATATGGCGCTGTTGTCGGAATTGTATACGGAGACGGATGATTTTTATCTGGACAGAGAAAGAATGAAAAGTATAAAAGCCCCCCTTAACCGGGGGCTTTTTCCTTTCGTAATTAGGGAAGTTTAAGCTGATCCAGACGCATTTCGATGCTGGGTCGGATTGACTTTTTCAGAAGAAAGAAAATCCGAGTCATTTTCAAATAATACTTATCATAGCATCATCAGCTCTTAGGTCACACGATTCATTGGTCTATCATAAGCTTGTGATTTAGTATAACAATGTGCAATTTTATAGACTCAAATACCGGGTTGTGTTCAAAATGATTTTACACATAAGAAATATGGTCTGTAAGCGCTGCATCATGGTAGTCAATAATACATTTGAGGAGGTTGGATTTAAAGACTTCACAGTATCCATGGGGATGGTCGAGATTGAAGAAGATCAATTATCCACAGAAAAAAAAGGACATTTAAATGAAAAGTTGATTGATCTTGGTTTCGAACTAATCGACGATAAAAGGAGCAAACTGATAGAAGCGGTTAAAAGTTTGATTATCAATAAGATTCATTATGAGGATTTATCTGATCAAGGAATTAACTGGTCTGAAATCATCTCCCGGACGCTCCATTATGAATATAAATATATCAGCAGATTATTTTCCTCAGTTCAGGGAATCACGATCGAACAATTCATTATACTTCAGAAAATTGAAAAAGTGAAGGAAATGATCTTGTACGATGAACTCACGCTATCAGAGATTGCCTGGCGATTGGGATACAGCAGTGTTGCTCATCTAAGTAACCAGTTTAAGAAAGTGACTGGCATGGCGCCGAGGGAGTTTAAGCCTATTGGAGCAAAATTTCGGAAATCCCTGGACAAAGTGTGAATTATATAAAACTTTCCGAATAGGATGTAACGCTTTTTAAGCCAGACTGTTGCAATTTTACATAAAACCAGGTAAGGCAAATGGCAACACTCAGCGATAAATCAAAAGCATTGAAAGAAACTATCCCGGTGACGGGGATGAGCTGTGCCTCCTGTGCGACAACTGTTGAAAGCACATTACAGGAGCAACCGGGAATCCTGGAAGCTAATGTGAATTTCGCCAATGCTTCAGCACTGGTGGAATATAATCCTGAGATCACCCAGCCGGCTGCTTTGAAAACTGCCGTTCAGGCGATTGGCTATGATCTTGTGATTGAAGAAGATAATGTGAGCACGGCTGATCTAGTGGAGAATGTCAGGCGCAGTGAGTTCTCGTCAATTAAACAAAGAACAACCTGGGCAATTACGTTAGCGATTCCATTGATAGCGATAGGAATGGTTTTTATGAATTTGCCCTACGCCACTTATATAATGTGGGCCCTGGCATCGCTAATTCTGTTTGTCTTTGGAAGACAATTTTATATCAATGCCTGGAAACAGGCCAGGCACTGGAAAGCGAACATGGATACACTGGTCGCCTTGAGTACGTCCATTGCCTATCTATTCAGCGTGTTTAACACATTGTTCCCAGACTACCTGATCAGCAAAGGGCTTGAACCACATGTGTATTTTGAAGCGGCCGGGGTAATCATCGCATTTATATTATTGGGGAAATATTTCGAGGAAAAAGCAAAATCTAACACCTCTTCGGCTTTGAAGAAACTGATTGGACTACAACCTAAAACAGTGGTGAAGATCGCAGATGACGGCACGGAAGCGATCATCCCGGTTGCCAATGTGGCTTCCGGGGATTTGCTCCTCGTAAGACCGGGTGAGAAGATCCCCGTTGATGGTGAGGTGGTGAGCGGTTCATCCTATGTTGACGAAAGCATGATCTCCGGTGAGGCGCTCCCGGTTGAGAAGAAGGCAGGGGAAGAAGTATTTGCCGGGACCATCAATCAAAAAGGTAGTTTGCGACTCATTGCAAATAAGGTGGGGGGCGACACGATCCTGGCGCAGATAATCAAAATGGTCCGTGAAGCACAGGGAAGTAAGGCACCTGTACAAAAACTGGTAGACAAGGTGGCCGGTATATTTGTCCCGATCGTGATGGGAATTTCCATATTAAGCTTTATTGTCTGGGTAATCGCCGGCGGTGAGAATGCTCTCACACATGGTCTGCTGGCAATGGTGACTGTTCTAGTGATCGCCTGTCCCTGTGCGTTAGGACTCGCAACACCGACCGCGATCATGGTCGGGGTCGGAAAAGGCGCAGAAAGCGGAATACTTATCAAGGATGCTGAAAGTCTGGAACAGGCCCATAAGATCGATGTGATAATTCTTGATAAAACCGGGACGATCACTGAAGGGAAACCGGTAGTTACAGACGTTTTCTGGAAAGATAAAATCGAAAACCAGAAGTACCTGGAAGCACTAATCGCTTCCATCGAGTCAAACTCAGAGCATCCGCTGGCGGAAGCCATTGTAACCTATTTCGGTAACAACATTGAACGAAAGATCGAGATTGAGAATTTTGAAAGTATCACCGGAAAAGGGGCGTCAGCTGAGGTAATTGGAAAACCATATTACATTGGAAATCACGCGCTATTAAAAGAGTATAAAATCAATATCCTTGAAGCATTTATCAAGATTGAATCTGATTGGGCTCAACAAGCTAAAACGACTATTTATTTCGCAGATTCTAAAGAAGTATTAGCCCTGCTGGCCGTGGCTGATAAGATCAAGAAATCCTCCAAAGTGGCGATCAAAGAATTGAAACGGAGAGGAATTGAGGTCTTTATGCTTACTGGTGATAACGGAAAAATAGCAAAGGCAGTAGCAAATCAGGTGGGAATTGAACAATATTTTGCGCACAGGCTGCCTGCTGATAAAGCGGCATTTGCCGAAGATCTGCAGAAGCAGGGAAAAGTAGTTGCTATGGTTGGTGACGGGATAAATGATTCGCATGCCCTGGCCCAGGCCGATGTCAGTATTGCTATGGGAAAAGGTTCCGATATTGCCATGGATGTGGCAAAAATGACTATCATATCATCTGATCTTCAGAAACTGCCCCAGGCGATCAGCCTGTCAAAAAAGACGGTTCGGACTATCCGACAAAATTTATTTTGGGCGTTCATTTATAACGTAATCGGGATCCCAATAGCAGCTGGAATCCTTTATCCCTTTTTCGGATTTCTATTGAATCCAATGATAGCCGGAGCGGCTATGGCTTTCAGTTCAGTTTCAGTCGTAAGCAACAGTTTAAGGTTGAAATTTCAAAATATTTAATAAATGAAAGGAGTAATACATGAACACTTCTGATAAATCATCAGGAGCACTGTCTGGTAAGATTCAATTTCCCATTGTCGGTATGAGCTGTATGGGATGTGCCGCTAAAGTAAAGGCAGCACTCTACTCAGTGGAAGGGGTTGAAGATGCATGTGTAAACCTTGCTGAACATTCTGCCACTATTCAATTCGGTGATCAAAAAGTGGATCCGATCCAGCTTCAGCAAGCTGTTCACTCTGTTGGATATGAATTACTCATTTCAGGGGGTAAAACCTACGATTAAATGCATGAAAAATGACTAATCTAAAATCTAATTAATGATTGTTTATAACATTTCTTCCCGGTGTTCAATGAAGAAATGTCCATCGTCATA
>JAZGBQ010000116.1:0-9143 GCA_036476435.1 Fidelibacterota bacterium | reverse complement strand
ATTCTATGCAATGTATCAACATCCGACATTGCAAATGGGCGCAGGTTTAGCCTGTTGGTTGTAATTATCGGAATAGGTTTTTCTTCATTTTTTTTCATTTCAACTAATTTTACCAAAGTTGATACATAAGAAACAATACCGCCGCGGACATGAGGAACATTTTCCACCCTGCTTTCAAATAATCACGAGAAGTAATAAGACCACTGGAATGAATGATCATGCATGTAGGGGAAGCAACTACGGTAAGGTATGCAAACGCCGATGCGATTGCTGTAGAAAATCCCAGCAATATCTGATCCCCGCCCATATTTAAAACGATGGGACCGATCACCGCTACGGTTGCCGCATTACTCAACAGGTTGGTCATTACGCCAGTGAGAAAGACCGCTACAAACCAACGCAGAATTTCAATATTTGGCGTTACGAATTTGAGACCCGAAATAGCTTTTTCTGCTACCCACATGGCCGCACCCGTTTCTGTCATCTGGACACCAAGGGAAATTGCTGCTCCAAATAATATGATGACTCCCCAATTAGTGTTTCGATTCAAATCTTCCCATTTAATCAATCCGAATATCAAGTATGAGACCACTCCTAAAAGAGCAACGATCCCAAGACCAATCTTTGGGCTTAAAAAGACCCATCCCAGGAATACTGCAATAAAGATCAGAATAGCAAGAATTTCCCGTCCTTTGATACGCCCGCTTTTAGCAACTTGGACCTTTAATTTTCTTACTGCAGAATCGAGTATTTTACGTTCCGGTGTAAATGTGAACCATAGGATCAAGACGGCCAGTGGGATCTCTACCAACAGCATCGGGTAGGTATATTTCATCCACTCCAGATAAGAAATATCCGCAATTCCGAATCCACGCCAATAGTCTAGCATGATGACGTTTCTTCCACCACCAGATGGTGTGCCGATGGAACCTATGGCGCTACCGTAAGCAATTGAGAACAGAATCAAGGAAGTAAGTCTTTTAATTTTACCAATATCCTTGTTTGTATAACGAACCAGTGTTAATCCAACAGGCATCATCATGGCTGTTACTGTATGCTCTCCAATAAAAGACGATAACAATGCAGAAATTCCTACAAATCCCAGCACAATTTTCCAGGTCCGGTTCCCAGTCAGTCTTATGATTCCTAACGCCAGCCTGGTATCAAGTCCCTGACTCACGATGGCTACCGCAAGCATCAAAGAACCCATTATAAAAAATACTGCGTCGCTCATGAATGAATTAGCAGCTTCATTAGGACTGGCAATTCCGAAAACGACCTCCAGGATAATAATCAACAGTGCAGTCGCCGGTAAAGGAATAGGTTCAGAAATGATGAGTAAGATAGCTATAATAACTATGATCAGTGTATGGTAACCTGAAATTGTCAGCCCTTCGGGAGTCGGTAAATTGATCAGGATAACTCCCAACAGTAGTGAAATAATCAACCACCGCTTTTGGGTTAACCAATAGATAATGTGATTAAGCATTTTAAGGTACCTGCCTGCACATGGTTATTTAACTATGAGAACAGGACACTTGCATTCTTCCATTACTTTGAGAGGCTTACTTGCAAATAAGAACTTTGCAATTGGATTTCTATGCGACACGCCCATGACAATGATGTGATCTTCCCCAGCTGAATCCTTAATTGTTTTTACCGGATCTCCTACTTTCAAGTGACTGGTGGCTTGAATATTCTCTCGCTCGAAAACTTTCAGCGCATGCATATGGGCGTCCTGGTATCCTTTTCCAAAATGCTCTTTTTTTGAGACAGTCAGAACATCCACCGGCATCTTGAAAGCTTTAGCCACACGAACACCATAGCTTACAGCATTTGAAGTACCTTTCGAATCATCAACAGCCAGCAGCAATTTATATTTTTTTGAATTATCAAAATGGTTCACTACAAAGATAGAACTATCGATATATTGTACCAGATCGTGCGCCATGCGTCTTTTTTGAGATCCACCGATTATTGTCACATCATAATTATGTGCTTCCACTTCCGAGCGTAATTCCGGAATAATATCTCCTCGTCTCAGAATCAATTCAACATTTTTACAAAATGTCCCGGACAAAAAAAGTTGCAGACGATTTACTGCGGTTTCCACCAGCGTATTTTTTTGAAAGCCAGCCTCAATTGACAGCGGATCAATATATTTATTTCCGGCTAAATAATTGTATGCCCATTCCAGCACCTCTACTCCCGGTTGTTCAATCTCCCAACGCTCCATGCTTTCTTGAGCCAACCTGACTGAATCTGCTGTGAAGGCATTCACTTTCGAGCCAACATAGGCAATAGTTGTGGTTGCATTGAATGCTTTTGCCACTGCTAATCCAACCTGCAAGGTTGGTTCCGAGAATTCCTTTCCGCCAATAGCTATTAAAAATTTCATATTTTTGATGCCATTATTTTGTATGATCTATAGATTTTAATGAATTTTACAATGGCAATGAAGACATTCATTAAACTTTGCGGAACACTTAATGGAGATCGTGGATGTTAGACGGTTCGTTGTTTATAGCACTCCTAGTGATGAGGTGAAAGGGGCATTGAGTGGATTCGACTAAGTGTTTATGTCACCAATCGGTGGGTTTGTCCGCTAAGATCCGTGTTTTTATTTAATCGATGCACCTTGCAGAATAATGCAGCTTTAATTAATGGTTGATACTTGGAAAGTGGTTATTATAAGAAAAGTAAACCGGTACTCTAGATATTAAGCGGTTTCATGGGCATCACTACTGTCGGGCTCAGCATAGACCGGGCCAAATTCGGTGTCAACATTTTATGTGAGATGGTTTACTACTTATCTGAAGAAAGGAGCAGTCAGGTTTCTGTTGTCAATCGAACTATGTCACTCCAGAGCCTTTGCATTTCTTCCAGCTCAGAACTGATGTAGTAGCCCCGGATCCGAGCATTTTTATCCAAAAGGACAAAGCGGGTGCTGTGGAAAACGGGATTTTCCATCGATCCTATATGAAATCCTTCTGCAGCGAGACGATGAATTTCTTCCCGGTCGCCTGTGAGAAAAACCCATCGGTCATAGTTTGCATCGTAATGATCACCATACTCGATCAAGATTGGAGGTGCGTCATATTCCGGATTTACTGAGATCGAAAGTAGGTTCACGTCTTTTTCATTGAAGAAGTGGTGTTGAATATCAGCAAATTGAGAAGTCATTACGGGACAAGGCCCGGCGCAGGTTGTAAAGATGAAATCGGCCACCCAGATTTTCCCTTTTAAATTGACAAGGGAAAATTTGTCGCCACTTTGATCAATGAGTTTAAACTCCGGGAGCTTACCAAGGACAGGCAAGTCCGTGGTGGGGCTTGAAAGCACCCAAAAAACATTTATACTGATAATTGCAAGCCCAAATAAGATTAAAAGTCGGAGTATCTTATCTTTCAGAATAAATTTAACCTTCATATCTTAATTTCCGCTGTTCTTACTCCCACCATTCGCCTCCCTCTTCCTCAAGTTCCGCGGCCTGCTCAGCCAGCCAATCTTCAAACGCCAGTCCGGTCTCAATCGTCAGAAATCCGCGCATTCGATAGTGACCCAATCCGCACAGTTGAGCACACGCGATTTCCCATTCTCCTGTTTCAGTCGCTTCAAACAAGACCGGAATCGACATGCCAGGAATGGCATCCTGTTTTACGCGCATAACAGGCAGGGAGAAGCTGTGAATGACATCCTTGGATGTGAGATGAATAACGATCGGCCTATTCACGGGAAGGTGCAGTTGGTTGATGGTAACAATGTCATCGACCCCGGCGTTGCTTCGATCCAACCCCAGCGGATTCGTCTGCGGATCAATGCGGTTAATGTCCGCCTCACCGAACATGCCATCAGCACCAGGATAATGAATATTCCAAACAAACTGCTCAGCCACGACACGGACAACAACGGCCCCCTCTTCAGGGGGAACCTCACGAACGCGATTAGCCCAAGCTGGAAATGCAAATCCAATTAACAAGAGTGCTTCAAAACACACCACACCGATTTCAGCATACTTGGTATAATGTCTTTTCACACCTATGTAATCAGCTTTCGGATTCTTGGATCTGCGGTAACGAAAAAGAGTATAGATAAAAAAAGTTCCCCACCCAACAAAAAGGATTAACATCAGCCAATGAACCCAAACGATCATTTGATCAATTTCTGCTCCCTGGACTGAATAATTAGGCGGCAATCCAAAATATCTCAGCAGCGTAATCATTTATCTACATGCTCCTTATCCGGTTGATTCTGGGGAATGAAATCACTGGTTCCATCGCCTTCTACCGGAACACTGTACTCGTAAGCCGCCTGGTGTACTTCCGGTAACGTTTTAAAATTTCCGTGTGCGATGGGCGGTGATGGCGCAGCAGCCCATTCCAGTGTTGTCGCCCCCCATGGATTGCTAGAGACCTTCTCCCCACTCCTGATACTACGTACCAGATTGATGATAAATGGAATTTGAGCCAGGCCGAGCAACCAGGCTGAGACAGACATTACCTCGTTCAAATAAAGAAAGGGTTGAGCATGGAGAAATTCGGCACCGCCATCCCACAATCTTCTGGAGACACCGGCAAGACCTTGAATAAACATGGGCATGAAAACACCATTCATGAAAATGAATGAACCATAAAAGTGAATCTTCCCCAGCTTTTCATTCATTCTTTTCCCTGTTATCTTTGGGAACCAGTAATAAATACCTGCAAAAAGAGCAAAAATAGTCCCTGGCGCCACTACGTAATGAAAATGACCAATAACATAGTATGTGTCATGCAAATGGACATCCGAAGGTGCCAAACCCAAGGGTAATCCCGTAAGACCGCCGATCCCGAACATGGGAAGGAAACCAAGGGCAAAAAGCATGGGTGTGTTAAATCGAATAGAACCGCCCCATAATGAAATAAAGAGTGCCGTTAGAATAACAACCGATGGAATTGAAATGATCATGGTTGTTGTCTGAAAAAAGGCAGCGATTGTGGTTCCCATGCCCGTAAGGAACATGTGATGAGCCCAAACAATGAACGACATTATCCCCAGAAAAATGGCTGAATACACCATGGAACGATAACCCCAAAGTGGTTTTCTAGTATTATTCGCGATAACCTCGGCCACAATCCCCATTGCGGGAAGTACAAGCACGTAAACTTCAGGATGTGCCAGAAACCAGAATAAGTGTTGCCAAAGCAGTGGACTTCCACCGCCACTAACAGCAATGATCTGCCCACTCACAACTAGCCCACTGGGGAGGAAAAAACTAGTTCCAGCCAAACGGTCCATCAACTGGAAAATCCCTGCTACCTCCAAAGGTGGAAATGCTAATAGCAAAAGAAAAGCAGAAATAAATTGTGACCAGACAAAGAACGGGAGACGCATCCAGGTGAGACCCTTTGCTCTAAGTTGAATGACGGTCGTGATGAAATTGACAGCGCCCAGGAGAGAGGACGTAATCAGAAAGACCATGCCAAAAAGCCACAGGGTTTGACCAGTAGTAGCAATGTCTGCCAAAGGTGGATATGAAGTCCAACCGGAGTTAGCAGCACCTCCTGGGACGAAGAAGCTGACGAGCATAATAACACCGCCCGATACATAACTCCAATAACTGGCCATGTTAATTCTTGGGAAGGCCATATCGGGAGCGCCAATTTGTAATGGAAGAACGTAGTTACCAAAGCCCCCGACGGCTAAAGGAACTACACCAAGAAAAACCATGATTGTTCCATGCATGGCGCCTAATTGATTGTAAAATTCCGGCAGCATAATGGCACCGGGCATTCTTTCCTCGCCTGATACAAAATACCAGATCAAGGCGCCCAACCCAATAAATATTAATCCACTCATGCTCAGGTAAGGGCGTTTCTTTCCCCCCATTAGAATTACGGCAATTCCAATCAAAGCAGGGATTGCTGCAAAGACTATCCATGGGAGCGGCTCCTCAGGATAGGCCAACTGCCAACGCATAAGTGCTATAAGGCTGAACCCGATTAAAAGGAAAGCCAGACCGGTAATACCATATTGAATTCCGATAATTTTATGATCAATAGAAAATATATATTTACGCCAGAAGCTTTCTTCGTGTCCAGTATCGTCACTCATCTAGAATGGTCCTATCTTTCTTGCTAAGTATTTAGCTGTTTCTATCTTGCTTAATGAGGAGTCTGGCTCGCTTTCTTAACCGAAGAAAAAAGGCGGCAAAACCGGTCATCACGGTTGCTGTAAAGCCTATTAAAGTGATGATACCCGCATTCATACCGACAGTTAGGGGAGAATCCGCCGCACCAACACAAACGGAGCAAGCGTGAGCGATCTGGGGAATCAACATGTATCCAATTCCAATCAATGCAGCACCAGTACGGAGAAGTTTCACATTTGACATATTGTCATCAGAGCCTCAATAATTTTTGAAATACTTTGAGCCCATATAAAACAAGTACGACGGCCACTCCAAACGATCCTATTCCAAGCCACAAGAACGTTGTATTGTTACCGTGTTGAAAGGTAGGATAGAGACTCCAAACACCGAATCCAATGGCAAAGAGAACCGCTACAGTAATGAAAAATATATGAAATACTTTAAGGGACATTCTTAGTTCCAACATTGGTCAAGGCATCTGAAAGCGGGAGGAATATCAAAGCCATTATGAACAGCACTGCAAAAATCAGAATTATAAAGATTAGTTTTTTCTCCGAGATCAAGTGCATAAAAAAACTAGCGACTAACGAAACTTTGAGCACTGCGATAGTCAGCGCTACGCCGATTCCGATACCAACAGCAAGCTCAAGTGAGGCCACTGCAACAGTGAGTACAGTGAGCAATGCCAGAACACCAAAGACGGTAAAGTACACCCGACTATGCTTTTTTACATCTTTTGCAGTTGTTGTGGTGGTGGTCATAATTCATTCTATAGAAGATAGAGAGTTGGGAATAGGAATATCCACACGAGATCAACAAAATGCCAATAGAGTCCGGCCAATTCGATCCGATTAGTAAATCGCTTCCGATCTTTTTTCCACATTTTGCTCCCAGGAATCAAGAAATAGGCATTGATGAGAATCCCGCCAAGGATATGTAGTCCATGCAAACCTGTCATTGTATAATAGAGAGCGTAAAAGGTGTTTGTCGATGGGTAGTGCCCGTGATGAAACTTAGGTATGTATTCCCAAAAGATCTTTACGATCAGGAACACCAATGCCAGGAAAATCGTCGACATTAAGTAGATCCGAAAGTTCTTAAAGTTATCCATCTTTAAAGAGGCCCACGCCATCACCATCGTAACACTTGAGGTAATGAGGATCATTGTGTTGACTGTTCCGACTACGACATTTACTTCCTGAGACTGGATAGGCCACGAAGAAGCCCCTGTCCGTAGGAGTATGTAGGATGAAAATAGGGCTCCAAACAGCATGACTTCAGAGGCAAGAAAAAGCCACATACCCAGTTTGGGATTCTCCAAACCAGTATCTGGTCTTGCTTCTACTGTGAAAGGAATTTCCATTAAACTCCCGGGTTATTCTTTTTTCTTCATTGGAGTGACAAGAAGTTGTCGAATCTCTTGCGGCCAGCCCCTTTTACATTAACAAAAACATTTTTCAATCCCCCGGAATCGTCTATTAAAATCCATTTTATTCAAGGGGCATCCGTACCCTTCGCCGTATACTAAAATTCTAATCCTGAATAATTACTCAGAGATTACGGGGAGAAGTATACTAAATTTTTTATGTTATAAAAATATAATTAATAATAACTTAGAGGAGCTTATTATCCTCTTTTATTTTTGTATGAGAGCTTGACACAATCAAGCATTTCTTGTAATCTTGCGCCACTTAAATTACATATTTTATTTTAAGTATTCGGGGAAAAGCGTACAATTAATGCTACAGATATTCCGCGATGGACTAAAGAACAGCAGTCGATCATGGATAAAATAAAAATGAATGATCACACAATGCCGCAGCCGTCTGAAGTTGAAAAACGCGATGGTATTAGTAAGATTGTGGCGATTGCAGGAATTATTACCATAGTGGTGATCTTTGTTTTTTTTCCTTTTGTTTGGGGCAACTTTGTAAATCCGACCAGTGAAATATATGAGAGCGTGCCATTAAAGGAACTCGGAGTAATTACCTTTGCGAATAAGGCTTGCAATACCTGTCATACAATTGATGGAAGAGCAACGATCGGACCATCCGTAAAGGACTTGTTCGGCAGCGAGGGAAAAATGGCAGACGGAACCACCCTGATGGTTGATGAGAATTACCTTAGACAATCGATCCTGGAACCCATGGCTCACATTGTCGATGGTTATCAACCTGTTATGCCGATCTACCAGGGATTAATCAACACACGGGAGATGGATGCGATCATTGCATATATTAAATCATTAAGCAGCAAGTAAAATATAGTTATGCTTCCGGATAAAGACTTATTCAACAATAATCCTCTATGATTAAAATCCTGGCTATTTATCCTCGATCACAGACGCGTCGGAATAACACACAGGTCATAAAATGAAGCTCGAAAATCGTAAACCTCCCTCTTCCAGGTTTGTCGCGTACATTGATCTGACAAAACCAAGAATAATTGTCATGATTCTGGTTACAACCGCATTCAGTTTTTACCTGGCTGCGCATGGATTTCAGCCTTATAACCTTTTAGCCGCTGTCCTGATCGGCACGGCTCTACTTAAAGGTGGCGCCGCAACTCTTAATCACTATCTTGAACGGGATGCGGACAGTTTAATGGAACGAACGCGCTCACGTCCTTTACCGGCAGGAATAATCCCACCACAGAATGCACTGAGTTTCGGATTAATACTGATCCTTTTTGGAGTTATTATCTTGTTGCTATATGTAAATCTGTTAACTGCCTTTCTTGGTCTATTGAGTGTCTTTCTTTATGTTCTTGTTTATACACCAGCCAAGCGTATAACCTGGATCAACACTACCATTGGAGCCATTCCCGGTGCCCTCCCGGCCATGGGTGGATGGGCAGCAGCCACGGGCACATTGGACTGGGGAGCCTGGATCATGTTCGGGATTATCTTCTTCTGGCAGCATCCACACTTTTATGCTATCGCAACAATGTGCCGTGAGGATTATAACAAAGCCGGATTTAAAATGCTTCCTGTAATTGATATAGATGGGACCCG
>JAZGBQ010000115.1:0-2891 GCA_036476435.1 Fidelibacterota bacterium | reverse complement strand
AATAGGCTGTCGATCCTGTTGGAGTAGCAATAATGATTCCATCTGCCTTATAATTAGCAACGAACCTTCCATCCGCTGTTAATTGACAAGTCAGCATGCGGTGGGATACTCCATTATCAACCACAATTTCATTGAGTGCTGTGTAAGTTGCTGATCGTCCGTTATTATGCACATCAGCCTGAATCACAAGATGCTTATCGATATCATAATCACCCTCGGCAACCTGCGATAATCGACCAAAGAGATCATTCAGAGTTACTTTGGCCATGAATCCAAGATCGCCGAGATGAATGCCCAGGATAGGTGTACCCCGCGAACCGATAGCCCTAGCCGCGGATAAAATTGTTCCATCTCCTCCAAGGGCAAGAACAAAATCCGTTTGTTCAAAATCATCAGCTACTTTTATTACAGGGCAGTCAGTATATCTCGGGTCGTCCGTTTTTTTTACTATGCGGGTTGTTAAGTATACTTCCAGCTTTCGCTTCTGTGCCCATGCAATTATTCCAGGTAGAGTATCCCAGAATACTTTTTTTTCGGTGTTTCCCCAGATCGTAAATCTTTTCGTTGGATTCAAACCAACTTCTCCATTGTTAAATTTCCATCGGTTTGTTTTACAAGTTTTCTGATTTTTTGATCGGCTTCTTCCAATTTTTTCCTACAGATCTGTGTTAACCTAACACCTTCTTCAAATAATGCCAGGCTGGATTCGAGGTCATCCCCACCTGATTCAAGTTTCTCTACAATCTCTTCTAATCGCTTAAAAGCCTCTTCAAAAGGAATGGTTTTCTTGCTTTTTGCCATAGCGAAATTTAATGAGGCAAATCTTCTATCATATCAGCTTTTATCAGAGTCCGGAGGCTGGTCAGACTTTTCGGCATAATATACTCCCGTGGCAGTCTGCACTTCCAGTGCGCTTCCAGCGGCGATACCTCGATGTGACATAATTATTGTTTTTTCAGGCAATTTGTATACAATCGAATAACCCCGATGAAGTATGCCCTGTGGGTTCAATGCTTCCAGCTTACCGGATATTTTGCTAAACTCTGAAGTAGCCTTCAAACGGACAACTCCGGTAGCCTGGATTAACTGTCGTGTTAAAATGCCAAGACTGTCATATCTACGACTGATTTGACCAGACGGGCTCTGAACATTACAACGCACTGTCAATTGATCCAATTTCTGCCACCATTGGTCGATCATTACCTGGACTCCTCGAGAAAATCTATTGGAAAACCGAGTAAGATCATCAACTAGATCCACTAATGCAGGAGCTGCCAGCTCTGCTGCCGCAGATGGTGTTGCTGCGCGCACATCTGCTACTAAATCTGTTATTGTTATATCAGTTTCATGTCCCACTGCAGAAATGATTGGAATACTGCATGAAAAAACAGCACGGGCGACCTTTTCTTCATTAAAGGGCCAAAGGTCTTCCAAAGAACCACCGCCCCGGCCTAGAATTATCAGATCAATATCAACAGCATTATTATCTTCAAATGTTTGAACAGCATTGACGATATCCTCGGCAGCTTGGTCACCTTGAACTAAAGTTGGACGTAGAAAAATATTCACATAAGGCGCCCTGCGTTTTAGAATTTGCAGAATATCTCTCAGCGCAGCTCCATCCTCTGAGGTTATTACTCCAATGGATTTGGGATATTTTGGTAGATTCTTTTTATATTTCTCGGAAAATAATCCTTCCTCAGAAAGTTGTTTTTTAAGTGCTTCAAATGCCAGGTACAACGTCCCAATCCCAGCCGGTTCCATAGTTTGTACCATCAATTGATAGGTTCCGCGCGGTTCATAAACTGAAACAGGTCCTCCGAGCAGAACCTGCATTCCGTCCTGTGGTTTAAAATGAATGTATTGATTATGTCCCCGGAACATGACACAACGACATTCGGAACGATCATCCTTGATAGTGAAATACATATGTCCTGAACGATGGTGGGTGAAATTGGATATCTCACCACGAACCAGTACATCGGGAAAATTTTCTTCAAATAGTTGTTTTATTTGCTTGGTCAGGCTACTGACAGAAATCGTCTGCTGTGGATCAATCATCACTGATTGGGGAGTGCCGGATAACCTGCGTTGACCCAACAGGTATACCAGTAGGAAGCTACCCGGGACACTGCTTTATTCGTACGATCGGTCAGGATATCTTTAGTTTCATCGAACAATACTTCTAAATACGGCATCTCGAATGTAAGCGGTTCATATGTCTTCAAACTATCCCTTTGAGTCATTGTCAGAGGTATCCTCGCCAAAGAATCGGCATGAAGTAGTGTGGCATGTACCTGATAGGATTCCTTAATAATATCAAATGCGAATTCCACTGGGTCGGAAATGTAAACGATATCATCATCCGGCTGAATATCTTTAAGATAGGCTTCTGTCATTGATACTTCCCATCGAAAATGAATCCCATCATTACCTGAAAGCTGACCGTTATAATTCGCGACCACATGCAGGGGCATATGTAAATCGCTAACGTAATGCCCAAGAGCTGCCAGGTGAACTGGAACCGCATCCCAATTTCCACTTTTCATTAATTCGGAGATTATCTCACTGGAATTCTTAATTGCCCAGGGACCAATGCCCCATTCATTCACACTGGAATCGCCATAAGTTTGGATCAAATTTTCCATTTCTCTTGGTATTTCATCGAATGGGTAGGAGTCGTAATAATCCGCATCCAGATAATGGCGATATCCCTCATTAGGATCGTTGGCTTTCCAATAATCAGGATCTGGAGCATGGAATGCCAAGGAGTCCTGAATTTGCAGAATGTAGATTCCAAAATCACCCGAAAGCAGTGTTGCTGCGGTGTGATTTATTCGTCGATGTGTGTCATACCCCCAGCCATTGATAATCCCAATATAGGAGAAGAG
>JAZGBQ010000114.1:0-3929 GCA_036476435.1 Fidelibacterota bacterium | reverse complement strand
GTTAGTATTATCGTTAGTTACTACTTGTACACTATACCGTGGTTTATAAATGTCGGACTGCCGATGGCAACCCTGATCGCAACAGTTTTTAGTGTTGGTCTCATGGTTAAAAGGAACGAATGGACGGCAATGAAATCCTCTGGGATAAGTCTGTATCGGGTTGCCTGGCCTTTGTTACTTATTGGATTCATTATAAGCATAATATCATTTGAGTTTGAAAATTTTCTGGTTTCGAAATGGAATGAAAAACGATATGAAATCGAAAGGAATTATATAAAACGAAGAATTAATCGTTCAATTCCTAATCCAAAACGAACATTGAATAATGTATTTCTACAGAAAAAGGAATCAATACATATTTCACTCTCGAAATATCGTACCGATCTACATGAAGCGGATGGTGTTACCGTACTCGTACTAAACCACGGAAACCTGAATAAGCGAATTGATGCAAAATCAATACAATGGCAGGATTCATTATCCATCTGGGCAGTATCAGATTTTTCCATTCGTACCTTTTCACCTGGGGGTGACGAGGAAAATGTAATAATATCAAAAGGTGATACGCTTCTTAACATCGATTTTACTCCAGAAGATATTACCAAGCAGTTTAAGTCTCCTGATGAGTTGAATTATGGAGAATTATCAGAACGTATCGATCTACTAAGTGAAAATGGCGTAAAAACAACACGTTGGGAAGTTTCCAAACATTTCAAAATATCATTTGCATTTACAAATCTAATCGTCATCATATTCGGTTTACCCCTGGTGGTGATCAAGCAACACGGAGGATTATCCTTCGGGGCAGGAATGAGTGTCTTTGTTATTTTTGCTTATTACGCATTTATCAAATTTGGGCAATCTCTAGGTATAAAGGAATTGATCGATCCATTTCTTTCTGCTTGGTTAGGAAATATTGTATTTTCAATCGGCGGTGTGATTCTACTACTGACAGCCAGGAAATAGAACTAGTTTGTTCCGGCAATTATACTGATTATTATTTCAATCTGATTTGACTTTTTATAGGAATAAAAAAGAAATTAATACCGGTAATGGTCAGGCTTATAGGGTCCTTCCACAGGAACCCCGATATAGTCAGCCTGTTCTTTCGTAAGGTGTGTTAATTTAGCTCCAAGTTTATCAAGATGAAGTCTGGCGACTTCCTCATCCTGTTTTTTTGGCAGCATATAAACTCCTATTGGCGGAGTTTCCTTAACCAGGGCCAATTGAGCCAATACCTGATTGGAAAATGAGTTTGACATTACAAAACTAGGGTGACCCGTAGCGCTGCCTAAATTAACCAGTCTTCCTTCGGACAGTATAAAGATTTGGTGGCCGTCCGGAAAAGAGTATCGATCTACCTGAGGTTTTATAGAATCCTGGATAACATCTTTTGCTTTGTTCAATTGTGTAATTTGAATTTCATTGTCAAAATGCCCAATGTTACACACAATCGACTGGTCCATCATATCTCTCATATGCTGTACGGTTACCACATCACGGTTTCCCGTTGCAGTAACAAAAATATTAGCTTCTTTAACAGCGTCTTCCATTGTAACTACCTGATAGCCCTCCATAGATGCCTGTAAAGCACAAATCGGATCGATTTCAGTAACAAGAACACGAGCCCCATAACCTCGCATGGATTGTGCACATCCTCTTCCCACATCCCCGTATCCACAGATCACAATGGTTTTTCCTGCTATCATAACATCCGTGGCTCGTTTAATTCCGTCAGCCAATGACTCTCGGCATCCATAAATATTATCAAATTTTGATTTTGTGACAGAATCATTAACATTATAGGCAGCAAAAAGCAAGGTCCCTTCTTTTTCCCTTTGAATCAGGCGATTCACACCGGTCGTGGTTTCTTCAGATACACCTATAATTTCTTTTACTATGGTATGCCAATGTAATGGATTTTTTTTATGCACGTCTCTCAATAATTCTGCGATTATCCGTTCTTCTTCAAACTGGGCAGTTATCTCCGGGTATTTTTCATTTTTTACAAAATATTCCTCAAGATCATAACCGCGGTGGATCAAGAGTGTCGCATCACCCCCGTCGTCTACAATTAAGTGTGGACCTTTCCCATCGGGAAATGTTAAAGCCTGAAGCGTACACCACCAATATTCCTTTAAGCTTTCTCCCTTCCAGGCAAATACCGGTACTTTTGCGTCGGCGATTGCAGCTGCTGCATGATCTTGCGTTGAAAATATGTTACAGCTGGCCCACCGGAGATCCGCTCCTAAAGCTTCAAGTGCTTCAATAAGGATTGCGGTCTCAACGGTCATGTGCAAGGAACCTGTTGTACGATAACCTTTGAACGGTTTATCAGTCATGTATCTTTTTTTCAAGGCCATAAGACCAGGCATTTCTTTTCGAGCAATTTCCATTGCTTTTCTGCCTGATTCAGCTAACGAGATATTTTTAACCTTAAAGGGTAATTTCTCAACTATCGGTTCGATTGTCTTTATTGGGCTCATGATTAAACCTATTTATATCCAAGTTTGAAGTTTATCAACAAAATCTATTTGTTCCCAGGTGAACAGATCACCCACGCGACCAAAATGACCGTATGCTGAAGTTGGTTTATAACGTGGAAATTTTAATTGCAATAAATCAATAATCTCACTCGGTTTTAAAGGAAAAATATCACGTACGATCTTGGTCAATTTAGCATCATCCAATTTTCCGGTTCCCCTGGTGGAGACCCAAACGGATGTGGGTTCCGCAACGCCAATACTGTAAGATAACTGAATAAGACATTCGCTGGCTAATTCTGCGGTGACAATATTTTTTGCTATGTAACGCGCCATATACGTGGCTGATCGGTCAACTTTGGACGGATCTTTTCCTGAAAAAGCCCCTCCACCATGGGGGGCATAACCACCATAAGTATCAACGATAATTTTTCTTCCAGTTAGACCAGTATCAGCTTCCGGACCACCTATGACAAATCTTCCGGTCCCATTAATGATGAACTTCTGGTCAAATTTAAGATTTGCCTGATCCAACACAGGGAGTATGATATTTTGAGTAACTTCGTTTCGTATAAACGATAATTCATCAGATTCCGATTTGTGAGAATTGCGCATTTCCTTATGTTGTGTTGCAATCACTATTTTTTTCACTCGAACCGGTTTGCGGTCCTTATACTCAATAGTGACCTGGGATTTTCCATCCGGTCCTAACCAGGGCATCGCACCATTTTTTCGCTGTAAGGCAAGTCTTTCGGTTAACCGATGAGCGATCTGAATAGGCATTGGCATTTTTTCGGGAGTATCATTATTCGCATATCCAAACATCAATCCCTGATCACCAGCTCCCTGTTCTTCATCATTTCCTCTAATGACGCCCCGTTTTATGTCAGGGCTTTGTTCATGCAATGATGTTATTATTTTGACTGATTCATGATCCATTCCAAATACGATATTGGTGTATCCAATTTCATGTAACGTCTCACGGACGATCTTCTCAACTTCAGTATCTCCGTGAGTAGTGACCTCACCGCTGACAACAACTAAACCTTTAGTTGCTAATGTCTCACAGGCAACAAGTGAATTGGGATCCTGACTCAAAAGATCATCAAGAATCGCATCCGAAATTGCATCACATACTTTATCCGGGTGGCCTTCGGTAACTGATTCCGATGTAAATAAATAACCGCTCATCATATCTCCATAAAATCGTTAAATAAGGTGCCTAAATTACTCTTATTTTATTTCAATTGACTATTTGTTTACCAGACCTAGCAAGATTCCGAACCATCGCCGGCAATAATTTGATGATCAATGGACAGGCCTTTCAGTTTTGCTCCATCCAAGACAATACTATCAATAATTTTACAATTTTCGATATTGCAATTATTCATTATGGTAACGTAGGGACCGATTGATGAATTCTTAATATTGCAACTTTCACCGATA
>JAZGBQ010000113.1:0-4147 GCA_036476435.1 Fidelibacterota bacterium | reverse complement strand
GATTGAAAAACTAAAAAAACAATCCTTTCGGATTGTTTTTTTCTTCTAATGAGAGTAATTAAATACTCTTTAAGAGCAGCAGTCGCTTAAGAATTAACTTGAGGATGCTAATTACTTTTTCTTTATTCATTTGGGATCACCTCACTTATTGTTTTTTTGTATTTCATTCATGAGATCCGGATAACAGTCACCATCCTCCCAGTCGTCCATATTCCAGACATAAAGAACCTCAGGCTCTGCATCTGGTGCAAAAGCTGGATAAGACGTTTTTCCGTATACTAGATATCCGTGTATTTCCTTTGCAAGTTCTGTTATGGTTGTATACCTCTGGACATCAAAATATCCTTTATCCTCATCCCTGGAATTGTATTGTATTCCTACGATATACCTTCTAACTATTGTTATTTCTGAGATACTCATGATTCTGGCACGGATCCGTCTAGGATTTCTAGTAAAGATTCTGTTCTTGATTTGATCTCACTTATGATCTCATCATCCCAGTGCTTGTTTAACTTGGGAAAACTCATTACTGATACCTTCAGGCAAAGCTGTCGATGAATGTCCTTTGTCCTGGTATCCTGTGATATTATTAATGGAGCCGTCTTCGATGCCTCAGGTGACACACACCAGCTCAGATTCCCATTGAGGTCCTGCTCCCTTCGAATCACTACTTGATCCCCTTTCCGGTATTGGTTGAGCATTGCATGCAGGCGTTCATCCACGAAAAGTCCTTGCGGCTCTTTATCGTATACTACTCCATAGAGATTCCAGGTTCCGTATTGTGATGTGCCGTTTTTACACCGGTCATAGAGCAAGGTAACGGGATAATCGGTATTGTATTGGGAGATTTGAAGCGTCTTTAGTTTATCATTCATGATGACATTTACTCCTCCGTAATCTGATGGATTTATAGGTTGTTTCTTTTTTATCACTGCTAGAATGAAAAGAGACGAAAGTCATCTCTTTTCCTCAGTATACATATACTCGTTTTTACATGAAAATTTTACCCTCTGACAGACTCCAAAAGAATTCCTGGAAATTGCATTGTCGGTCGAGGAAGTATAAGTAATGACAAGTGATAAGTATCATCATAGGTGAAGCTGAAAAATGTCTTTGTAGCGATAAAATTTTAAAGTGAGTACTAAATAATAACAGTAAATTTCCATTTTGTAGATGGTAAAATTGAAAATTATGAAACCCTTTAGGGGTCATTTATTGCACATTACAGGAATTTTTTTATTTTTTGGTTCAAAATATAGTTATGCTATGCTTTATAAATCATTCATTGATTGAATGAATAGCCTATATGTAGAGTATACCGTAAAGTTTACACTCATATTCTATATCGAATCCGACAGAGCGTGCAATACGGGCCATTTCACCACTGGTGTATATTGAATTAAGCGTGATCTTCCTGGGGCTTACATCAATACCCATTCGGTCTACAGCCCTCTTCAGATACGCCGATACTACATGTCTTTTGACGGGGAAATTCGTATTGGAGCATCGATTCCCAAGACATATAAATTCTAGGTAATCTGCTACAGGTCTATATTGATATTTTGGACCGTCTTCAAACTGTAATTTTTTTACAACATCGATAATCTTATAAAAAGTTTTTACCGATATGATCACCATATCCCGCCCCCTGCCTGATTGCCGGGAATTCATGATCGTTTTATAAAATTTTTTTAGTTCATTTTCATAGAACGGTTGATTTATCCGTTTGTTTCTCGTGGGGCTAACCATATATATTGGTATCATATAATTGAGATTTTAGATGTTTTTTTCTTTCCTTTAAAAATTCCCATTTTTGTTGCAAGATAATCATCGGATCGTTAAGTCTAAGAACTGCATCTTCAGTAACCGAAATGGAGAATAAGCCTTTTTTAGCTTCAGCAATAAACTTCATCATTCTGTAATCTAAACCGACCAAGTCCTCCATTCTCATATAACACCTTATACAAAAATGTCTGTAGATGATATACCAGTTTTTAAAATACGATGGAGACCTATTCGCTGATTGCATAGATAATAATTCACAGTAATAATTTAGACTGGTTTTTGTTCTTTCATTGAGACGTTGATATCCTTGGTAGATTGATCGAGAGAATTTTAAGGTCTCCAGATCAATGGCTTTTAATCTGTCTAATACTTCGGCCGTGTCTCGCGAGGTTAATATCGCTTGGATAGAATACGCTCTTTTACTTGTGCGCATATTTTCTCCTTTCCATGAAGACTATTATTCTTCTTCCATCTGGAAAAATTTATATTATAAAATAGTCAGAATAGATCTATTAAGGGCGGTAAAATACGCGGTTGGACATGCCGAATTCATCTTCGATCCGGCGACCGGCGATCTCTGCCTCCGATCGCGTGGCAAAACGAACGATCTGAACCGCATTAAGGATCTGGCCGTTGTCCTGGACCGCGATGATGCTCACATCAAACCCGCTGTCCTCAAAGAGTTTTTCTAGACGCTCGGCATTGCTCCGGTCTCCATAAGCACCGATCTGGATCACCCAGGGCTTGAATTTCTGTGCCTGCACAACCACACTACTGGAGCCCGGGGATATTCGATCACGTTCTTCACCAGCAACCTCGTCACCCTCGACAAAATCGGAAGTCTCTGCGTCTGCCACCACAACCGCAGAAGTGGCCTCCTCTCCTGCCCTCAGCAATTCCATAAGATCCAGGGTTCTTACGTAATACTCAAGGGAATCCAGTTCCCCTGTGGCCTCAAAGCTCTTTACCATGAGGTCCGCCGCCCTTCCTCTGTCATCCGAACCGGGATAACGCATCAACAGATCCCGCAGTTGCTGGCTCGCCTGGCTGTAAAGTCCCCGGGAATACAGGTATTCACCGATCCTCAGGCTGGCATCATCAGCATAAGCAGAACGTGGGAATTTTTCTACCAAATGACGAAATCTTTCTACGGCTACCTCCCCATCCATTTCCACCACGGCACTCAGGTAAAGCACCCCGTCATGATTGGGGTAGCGGTCCAGAAGATCGGGCAATGATGCCCGGACCTGGGCCACACGGCCGTCACGGATCATATCCAGGTAGGTCTCCATATCCTGAGACAGTAAACGTTGTAATGGAAGTGAGAAAAAGAGAATAAATAGAAAAAGATACAGGGTAAAGTGAAAACAGGTCCGACGCTGGCAGCGTTGTCGATCAATCATGATTTTTATCATTCAGCGTTTCTATGACATCCTCCAGCTGCTGGGCCAGTTCATGGGGCTGTTTGACCTTCAGAGAAAGCTTTACTTTCATCAGCTTTAGCAGTGTCGAGTTTTCATCAGCGATCAGAGCCTGGTCAATGAGAGCGATGGCGGAATGCTGTTCCCCTTTTTCTTCCAGTACGTCGGCCAGCTTAGTGATAGCCTCCAGGTTCTTCGGATGATGTTTCAACATGCGGCGGTAAAAATTTTCTACTTCGCTGAAGCGGCCCAGGTCGAACAGGGCTGATTCGATCTTCTGGAATACACGCTCAAGATCGGAATTCGCAGCCTTGATGTACTTCTCCCAGTATTCCAATGCTTTTACCAGGTTGCGGTCCTGCTCTTCCAGGTTTCCAAGATGGTAATAGGGTACTTCTAGCTCCGGATCGATCTTAATGGCCTTGTTAAAACAGGCCCGGGCGGTCTTTGGCTCCTTATTAGAAAGGTGGTCCAGGCCCTGGTAGATCTGGAACATTGCCAGTTGTGATATGTCCTGGTTCCCCTCGATGCGATGGATCTGCTTGGCCAGCCGCGTGGCTTCCGTCCAGTTGCGTTCAGTTTCCGCCTGGCGCAGAAGAAACTCCGATGCCCACTTATTTCGGCGGTCAATACGCAGGATCTGTTCGGCCTCCGATTTTGCCCGCTCAACCTGTTCCGCCTGCTCATAATCACGTGCCAGTGCCTGGTGGATCTCAATATTAGTAGCTTTGGAAAGATTCGGGCGGACAGTCAACGATTGATGTATCTTGATGGCCTGGCTGGTGGCGTCGCCGCGTAAAATATTCCCCAGCTGCAAATAAGCACTGACATGATTGGAATCCTGCTTCACTACCTGCCTGAGGATGTCGGCGGCTTTTTGCTTATCCCCGCGTACGAGGGCGTTCAGGGCATCGGTATACTGGGATTCCACCTGGTGTTGA
>JAZGBQ010000112.1:0-3329 GCA_036476435.1 Fidelibacterota bacterium | reverse complement strand
GCCGTGAAAATCTCGTTTGCTTCGCACCGCTCAGTGCCAAACGTTATGTAGAAAGAGAACAGCAATGGATGAAATTTTGAGGAAATATAAAGAACTTCTTATTCAAAAACGATATAGTTACCATACTACTTATCGTAACCTCTTGATTATCAATAGGTTCCAAAAGTTTTTCATTTCCACTCTCAAGGAACTATATTTTACTCCAATTTTATGAAAGAATTCAAATAATTTGAAGCTATCAAGGCCGCATGTTCCTTATTGAAAAGCACTTTTGGTAGCTCATTAAAATCAATATTGTTCGGATTCTTAAACAGTTCAGTTATTTCAATCACAAAATGGATCTCATCCTTAGTGGTCAAATCGAACACAAAGTCCTTTTTGTTTTCACTAAAACCAATGTGAAATACTATGGGTAAATCGTATTCAGAACTTTCCGGTGAATATAAACCCTCGAATAAAAGAAATTTATAACCTGAAGTCCAGTTCCATGCCATTTGATTAGTAGGATCTAAATCGCCAGGATTTTTTATTGAAAGATTTGCTTCTTCATCTATGCCTATACTGATTCTGATTTTGTCATATGGTTCCAAAGAAATATTATTGATGGTAAAGGAATAGTTGTTATTAGTTTGAAACTTTATTAAATGATAGCTATCTTTTTCTAAATAATTCTTCGCAGGATTCTCACTATTAATCAATTGCAAATTTGATACATATAATTTAAAATCATGGATAGAAAAAGTACCATCTCCGTTAGGGGATACATATTTTTTTCCATATTCTAATTCTTCGCCATTCACATAAGTATTAAAATTAATATTAACATTTTTGTCTGATGTACATGAACACAGGAGAATCAGTATAATTATAAAACTAATATTTTTAATTGGAGAACGGATTTGCATATTTTTCATTATTAATAAAAGTTGAATCTGTAAGAGTTTTTAAAAAAGCAATTATTTCGGTTATTTCTTCTTTCGTAAGTTTCAATGCGATTGGATCGTTGGGCTCTCTGTATTCATTACTCGCTTCCCTTATAAGTATGTCAAGTGTAGAACTCATACGAATATGATCATTATAATGGTCAAGTACTTCCTCTAAGGTATTGAACCTTCCATCATGCATATATGGTGCTGTTAGAGCAATATTTCTCAAGCTTGGAATTTTGAATTTCCCCTTGTCTAGAGGGTTTTTGGTAACAGCAAATAGACCATTTTCAAGATGTTCATCATCCTCAAGACCGTTATTTGCAAATCCATCAAATCCATCATTAAAACCATCTGTTAAAAAATTTCTATGACAGTCCCCACAATTACTGCCACGTAAACCAATTGAAGGATCAGGATGTGTAAAAAATGATTGCATTCCCCGCTGTTCTTGTTCCGATAATTGCAATTCGCCTTTAAGGAATTTGTCATATTTAGAATCCTGTGAAATCAGTGTACGTTGAAATTGCGCAAGTGCCTTGGCAACATGTTCTTCTCTAATTTTATTAGTATTAAACGCCGATTTGAATTTTGCTTTATATACAGGGTCGCTATTTAGCTTAAGTAATAATTCACTTAATTTCAAATCCATTTCCTTCGGATTTTTAATAGGTTGCAATGCCTGATCCTCAAGGTTCGCAGCCCTCCCATCCCAAAATTTATGTGAGGTTGACCATAGCATATTTACCAGCGACATAGTATTCCTATCCACTTTTTGCCCTCTTATGCCTATCCCCACTATTCTACCATCTGTAAATGCATTGGATTGTTGGTGGCATGTAGCGCAAGAAATGCTATTATCTTTTGAAAGTTTAGTTTCATAAAAGAGCATTCGACCAAGCTCAACTCCTTCATTGGTTAAGGGGTTATCTGAAGGCAACTCAAATAGGCTAAAGTAAAACGGAGCACTGAAATCATTTAGAGGTGTTGTTTCAACATATTCACTCGAGCAAGTATAGCTAAACATCAATAGAAGACATCCAAACAAAATACTTCCTGGCTTCATAAATACAAATTTCCGAAGATGACCTCAAGTGAGTCTGAGGTAATCTTTATTTTCTTTTTTAGGCCTTTTTTATTTAATGATGATGCGCATATGCATTTTCATTAAAGCCCCCTATATATTCAATTCCAACGCCAAATTTTTCATAGATATTTACAGTTTTTAATACTTCGCCAGTATCACGGTTATAAGCGGTGACCTCATGCATACCCAATTCTATTGGAAGCGCGAAACGAATATTAAATGGTTGTTGTCCCAGATTCAACAAATTTTGTTGTATTAACAATACTGGTATTTTTTCTCCAGTATCAGGATTATTGGCATCAAAAAAAGCTAAATGATGTGCACAGGATTTTGTTATATATTCTACTCCTGCGTCAACAAGCTGGCCGGAATTTGCATAGGTATCCAAGTCAAAAGTTTTTACTTTTTCTGCATAAGTTATATATATTTTTGAGTTGTCTGCATATATCTCTAGCGGAAAATATTCTTTTTCATCTTTTGGTGAATACACGACCTGAAAATCATCAAATAATTGATTTGATTCATTCCAATTGGCAGAAACTAAATTGCCACTGACCATTTCAACTACCAAGGCTTTTTCATTACCATCAAAAGCTTCGTTAAAACTCCTTCTGAATATGGCACATTCAACTGGGGCGACTGGGAATCCTGCTTCAGTGGTACCCAAATCATAATTCTTAATAATTTCGCTTGTAGAAAAATTAATCAAGGCTACTTCATGTCCCAGAGAATCAACACTTGGCACCCCATAAAGTACTATATCTTCGTGTAACACCGAGGCAACCAGACCAATAGGTTTATCATCAAATAAAGAAATTCCGTGAGAATATCTTAATTGTTTTGCGTCGGTGATAGTCTTCAGAAGCTTATCTGTATTGGCATCATAAATACAGATACCCCCAAGAATGTCATTTCCATAACCATCCAATGACGTAATTGCATATCTGTTCTGTCCATTTTCTTTAAACCAGACAATATCCTCGCCAACACGCATACCACCGTCATCAAGAGACGGGCTGATATTTTTAATTTTCGGAAGACCATTGGCTTCAATAGTCACATGTACTCTAGCTGCCAACTCATCAGCTTGAGTAACGTATAAACCACCATTAATTGGGCTGATATAGCCATGATGACCAAGTGGTCCATTTATAGTTTGGAGGGTATCTCCGAATTTTTCTGAAAAAGGATTAAAATCCATTATGGCATACCCATGCACTTTATCCGTGGCGACGACTCCTTCATTTACATTTCTCAATAAGGCAAACATGATACCGTCTACATTTACCTGAGGATCGTCGCTTTTACAGGATATC
>JAZGBQ010000111.1:0-3406 GCA_036476435.1 Fidelibacterota bacterium | reverse complement strand
AGAAATTTGATTTTAACATTACACTCCTTAATCAGGAAGTGGGATTATTAATATATATCATATCATTCGATAGAAGGATCCAACAAAAATAGTTGTGATATTGATACCTACTTAAGAGCTTGCAAATCAAGAAAGAAAACTAAAATAAGACTACGCCCTCAAGGATGTTTGGATGATGATATATTATTATTAATCTCCAAAACTTGTTCAGGGCTGAGGGGACCAAAAGATAAAGCTCCGAGGTTCTCTTCCACTTGTTGTATATTTTTAAATCCTGGGATCGGGATGGTTGAGGGACTGAGTGCTAATAACCAGCAGAGAGATCCTTGTGCTAAAGTACGCCCGTTACTGGTCAAAATATCACGAACTGCTTCGATTTTTTTTAATTGAGTGGCCTGAGGACCACTTTCCAGATTCCACCCATGTCTAATGTCATCTTCCGGAAATGACGTCTTAGAAGTGAATTTTCCAGTCAATAATCCTTTTGCAAGTGGACCTCTGTTAATACTGGCTAATCCATACTGTTCACAGATTCGTAGAATCTCAAGATTACCGCCAAATACATTCAAATTCTGCTGGATGGCAACACAATGCTTGCCTTTTGCAAAAACACGGGCATTCTCGGTATTATCTGTGCTCCATCCATAATATCGAATCTTCCCAACTTTTACGAGCGATTCTAAAACGTCCCGTACCTCTTCTCCGTTTTTAGATTCATTAATGTGAAATTGATATAAGTCAATATAGTCAGTATTTAACCTACGTAAACTTGCTTCGCATGCATCATAAATATAACTGCGATCATATCGCGCACCACTTGCCGTCCGTTGCTTCTCATCAAAGAGAAATCCAAATTTAGTTGCTACAACAACACGATCACGGCACCCTTTTATAACCTTGGCAATTAATCGTTCGCTATGTCCGCAGCCATAGATATCAGCTGTATCAAAAAAATTTACTCCTAAATCCAATGCCCGCTGCATAGCTCTGATTGATTCTTCGTCATTGGTGCCATGCCAGCCAGAAGGTTTTGAATCTCTCCAAATCACTCCACCGATTGCCCAGCACCCAAGTCCGATAGCGGAAACGGTCATTCCACCATTACCAAGACTCCTCATTTCCATTTCTTTTTTTTCCTTAATTCTACATAACTCAATGAGCTGTTATTATGATAATCTGATCCAAAAGAACATATTACTTTATACTTATAAATGTAAAAAAATTCTCAATTATTTCATCGAACTCAGTTAATGACTACTGATCATCCCTCATTGATTGGACTGCTCTAACTTAGTATAATAACAAATTTTCAACTGTAAATCGAGATTTACATATTTCCAAAATCAAAGCTAATTTTTCAACGATTTTCCATTTTTCAATAAGAAAAAATACCTGGCAGGGGTTGAATTCCAGGAGTGTTAATAACCGGTTTGCTAAACACGCAATCAATATAATTTACAGCTAATAATGAATAAATTATCGCCGATAAATTCAGGTGCTAGAGAATATGAGGGAATTTGAATTCTAAATGCGGCGGTGAAAAACCATCTTGGATCTTATCTGCAATAAAGGATTCAATAAAGTTATTATACAAAACACCTCTATGACGGCTTCTAATAGCTAGGTAATTCTGATCATTGACTGATGCAATATGCCTTAACCTGTCAGGATGCCATAAAAAATCATCTCGCCAGTTATTCTTTAGGTCCCAAAGCACATGAGACGGTTGGTATTTAACTTCTGCGCCGAGATAATTCTTGCCGTCCGCACCAACTACCAAAAGAAAGTTCGCTGCATGATATTTTCTAAATGTTAACCCATATTCTTTATATCGTTCTTCTAAAATAAAAACATTTGATCCATTTCGATTTTGGTATTCAATAATATTATCAAGCACATTGGACTGTTTCACCTGCTCCGGCGAGCCTCTATCCCATTTAATGCAAGTCGGGTGAAAATAAATCCAGTGTGCGCCCGCTGATTGTATTAATTCTCCCATACTAAAAATTGACTCAGCCATTTCATTTGAGGTCAATACACTAATACCGATTTGCAATTTACTACCGGATTTCTCTATACGTTCCCTCATATGCTCAATTTTCCTAAGCGTTTTATCAATACCGCCACAAAGATCAGAATTCCAATCGTAGATTGAAATACGTATTGTTGAAGCGTAATTCAACAGGGCACGGTATACTTTTGCCGTATCGAGAAATGATCCGTTTGTAACAACAGCGATGTCCTCAAATTTATACCGGCGAGCTATTTTTATCACTTCAGGGAAAGACTCGGCCATCGTTGGCTCACCTCCGGTCATTAACAGACCTTTGGTTTTACCGGATAACATTTCAAATAGTCTCTCAATAAATTTGATTTCGAGATTCCAGTATTTTGAACCGCGGCTGCTTGGACAATCTGAACATTTAAGATTGCATCTGCTGGAAATATCTAATTCTAATGATGCCGGATAAATGTTATCATCATTAAGATAGTCCCTAATTTTTTTTTGATGATAACCAATCTTAGAGGCAGCGGCAATTTTGATTTCTTTTTCCATAATTGTTGGATTCAATCCTTTACATTATTTCATACATTTTGAATCTATTTTGCATCGACAGATCTATTAATCGGGGGAAACTCAATGTAACAATCTGTTTTCTTCTTTTTTGATTATCCTGCCTCTGTAAATCCTGAAGGGACTTTTTAACAAAAACACAATTTTCTGGAACACAAAGTAAGATAGGTGATCTATATTAAACAACCGTGTTTCTGTCCATTGAATAATTGTTTTACGAAATTCATTGGTCCACCCAACAGAATCTATGCTAATATTGGTCCAAAGGGCTTCTTGCTCTGTTTGTGGTGGAATAATTTCGAACTGCAATTGAGGTGGCAGTACTCCGTCAGAAAGGTGCAGTCTGGATGCAATGTCCTCCACAGGTCTGCGCCAAAATCGTTTACTCCGGCCATGCCAGACAGCTCTAAAAATTAGAGCGGAAGTTGGAGCTGGATCAAGTGCGAATTTATTTAATTTCCCGGATTTATAAAGTCGCACCCACAACTCAATGTCTCCTCCAATTTCTATTGACTCGCTCCAATATCCATACTGATCAAGAGAGTCTTTTAGATGCATGATCGTGGATAAACGCGGGCCCGCTTTAAATGCTAAAAAATTCTTAAGACATTTTGGATTCCCAAGATGAAAGTGAGATGTTGAAATAATACCGTATGGTGATACATTTGCACTTTGACTGTAAACAAAATCTTTTTTTTCTGCGACCATTTTATTGGTTAATATCTCTAAGTGGTCCGGTAACCAGATATCATCATGGGCAAGATAGGCGATAAAATGTCCCCGAGATTGCTTTATAGCCACATTTCGGTTTGCATATCCGATTCCATGAGC
>JAZGBQ010000110.1:0-5585 GCA_036476435.1 Fidelibacterota bacterium | reverse complement strand
TTTCACAGAATACCATCAAAGAGAATTCAACTTCTGGTACCGAGTTTTCAACTGATAAAGATTCTACACAAAGGTCTAATAAACCCGCGACCCCTGTAGCAACGGTTGCTACAGCACAACATCTACCAGAAAATGCCGAAGTAAAACAAGCCGATTCATCACCTGCCAAATGGACTCCAGTCTCTGACACTAGTACGAAAAAGATTATAGTCGCCCCTCATCCTGATCGAATTTTGCAGCAAAATAAATCTGCTAGTGCATCAGTAAAAGTTGAAGAAAATAATCAAAAAAATATAAAGGCTGATTAAAAATTCTGGTTAAATAATATTCCCCTTCTGATTTATACGATCAGAAGGGAAACATTCAAGGTGGATAATTCAAAATAATAATTCAATTTTGCTCGCCATGTTCACAGGTCGCCTTGAACTCAATTTCTGGCCAGCGTTCAATCGCAAGATTCAGATTAACCAATGATGGGGCGATATAAGTTAATCGATCACCCCCATCAATCGCCAGATTAGAAGATGCCTTATTTCTGAATTTTTGCAAAATCTTTTCATCAGTACAGGATATCCATCTGGCTGTTGCCACAGGCACGTTGTCATAAATACATTCGACACCATATTCCTGTTTCAATCGGGCAGCGACCACGTCAAATTGTAGTACACCGATAGCACCAACTATCAGATCATTATTGTCCAAAGGTCTAAATACCTGTGTTGCGCCTTCTTCACCTAACTGAATTAATCCTTTTAGTAATGCTTTGGCTTTGAGCGGATCTTTGAGTTGTACTCTCCGGAATAATTCGGGCGCAAAAAATGGAATTCCTGTAAATGACAATGACTCGCCTTGAGTGAAAGTATCACCAATTTGAATCGTGCCATGGTTATGTATGCCAATAATATCACCAGCCCAGGCAACGTCGGCCTGATCCCGGCTACCTGCCATAAATGTCAAGGCATTGGATACTTGTATATCACGTTCTATTCTGACATGCCTCATCTTCATACCTTTTTGGTATTGACCTGAACAAATTCTTATAAAAGCGATTCTATCTCGATGTGCTGGATCCATATTCGCCTGAATCTTGAATACGAAACCAGTCAAATTTGTTTCATCGGATTTCACTTCTCTTTCAACTGCTGCCCTGGATTGAGGAGCGGGCGCATAATCTGACAAGCAATCAAGAAATTCAGCAATACCAAAATTGTTCAGGGCTGAGCCAAAAAACACAGGCGTTTGTTTACCTTGTAGAAAATCCGCGAGATTAAATTCCTCGCATGCACCGCGAACCAATTCAATTTCTTCTTTAAAATCATCAAATGTTGCAGATAGAAGTGTTTCACATTCTTCAGAATCAAGACCTTCAACGATTTTCCCGTGTGCGCTTTTATCTGTTTTACTGTACAAACGGATGTAGTCATCATTCAGATGGTATATTCCTTTTAATCGACTACCCATCCCTACCGGCCAGGTCACTGGTGCACACCTGATGCCTAATTCACTTTCTATTTCATCCAATAAATCGATCGGGTCCTTCCCCTCTCTATCGAGTTTATTGATAAAGGTGATAATAGGCGTGTTGCGTAGACGACATACTTCCATCAATTTAAGTGTGCGTTCCTCAACACCTTTGCTCACATCAATAACCATCAACGCAGAATCAACTGCCGTTAATGTCCTGTAAGTATCTTCAGAGAAATCCGCATGTCCCGGCGTATCAAGTAAATTGACTATATGGTCATTGTATTCAAATTGCATCACTGAACTGGTAATAGATATGCCTCTTTCTTTTTCCATCTCCATCCAATCTGAGGTCGCATGCCTCGAGGACTTTCTGGCTTTCACTGTTCCGGCAGTTTGTATCGCGCCGCCGAATAGTAATATTTGCTCAGTGACTGTCGTTTTGCCTGCATCTGGATGAGAGATAATTGCAAATGTGCGACGTCTGGATATCTCTGAATTCAAAATCCTCATGAATCTAATGAGGTTCTTGCTGCTTGCATGATGGTTTTTATTTCTTTCACAGCTTCACCCAGGCCAGTAAATACTGCTCTGGCGATAATACCGTGACCAATATTTAATTCGTCAATATCTGGAATTTGGGCGATACGACTCACATTCTGATAATTCAGGCCATGCCCTGCATTTACTTTCAAACCCAGGGATATTGCCTGCTCTACGCCAGAAATAATCCTTGCCAATTCAATGTCAGTCTTTTTTCCATACTCAGCATCAGCAAAATGGCCTGTATGTAGCTCAATGACCTCAGCCCCCACATCACGAGCGGCATTGATCTGCTTTTCATCCGCATCAATAAATAACGACACCCGAATTCCGGCCGCTTTCAATCTTTCACAGGCCTGCTTCGCTCTACTGATTTGTCCAGCCACATCCAATCCGCCCTCAGTCGTCAACTCTTCTCTGCTTTCAGGAACCAGGCAACAAAACTCGGGCTTAACATTCTCTGCAAACGCCAACATTTTCTCTGTGATAGCCATTTCCAGATTCATCGGCGTCAACATCACTTGACGAAGCAATTCGATATCCCGTTCCTGAATATGTCTTCGATCCTCTCGAAGATGCACTGTGATTGAATCCGCACCTGCCTGTTCTGCTAACAACGCAGCCTGAACAGGATCGGGATAACGCGTTAATCTTGCCTGTCTCAGTGTGGCAATATGATCAATGTTTACACCTAATAACATATTTTTTTATCTAACTTTTGATGAAAGCGGCGCATTCTAACGTATTTATGAAAGGAGTTAGAGTAGAAATAATTATTTTTATCAACACGCCTCAAATTTACGTCAAAAGAATTCAAACCCGAAATTTCAATTAATTAATCGAATTATCCATATAGGCCTTATACAAGGCTCTGCTAGCTAATGGTTTATCGCCCAGATGACCTTGTAATATAAAACGCATTAAACGCTTTGTTTCCTCTAATATCAGCTTATCTTCAAGATCACAGCTATCTAATGCCAGTAAACTTTTGCCTGAAATCTTGATATAATTTTCTGCAGGCGGGATATTTATTAGTGGTCCAGCATCCAGCAGGTAATAATATTTTTTATCTGCCTCTATTGCCTGACCATCGTCAATAACATGATCCAACACTAGTCCATAACCGAGAGATTGTAGCAAGCCTTTTTCAAAAATTCTCAAGACCATATCAATATTCTCTGAGATAGAGATATCCAATAGCGCCTCACCATATAAATCGAATAGTTCCGAATGTGATTCATGTTGATGTAATAGTCTTATCAATAATTCATTGATGTAAAATCCAGCGATTACTCTTACATCTGATAATTCATAGGGTTCGATGTCTGTTTCAACATCTGTCAATGTCATTAACTCGCTTTTACCACTCCATGCCATTAATAAACGCTGAAAAGGTTGGAGTAGACCTGAAAATCCGGATTTTTCTCGCTTAGCACCCTTTGCAATCAAGTGCAGCCTGCCATGTTCCCTGGAAAAAACATCCAGTATTAAGCTGGACTCAAGGTAAGGCCGGGAATGCAGAATAAAGCAGGGTGTCAATTCGACCTTCATACCAGTACACGATCCAGTAGATATTGCCGGATTCAGGAATCGAAACCTAATTGTTTTATCGCAGTTTTATTATCCATCCATTTATCTTTGACCTTGACCCAGGTTCTCAGAAATACCTTTTTCTCAAACATGCGCTCCATATCCTTACGGGCCTGCTCGCCTACAGCTTTTAGTCCAGCACCTTTCTGACCGATAACGATTGCTTTTTGACCTTTACTAGCAACCCAGATAATTGCGTCGATATGGATTATTTTTTCTTTCTCAACAAATTCATCGATGGTTACAGTCGTAGTATAAGGCAGCTCTTCACCTAATCTTTTGATCAGTTTTTCCCGGATAAATTCTGCTGCAAAATATCGTTGGGATTTATCTGTCACCTGATCATCCGGATATTGAAATGTACCTGTGGGCAATAATTCTTTTATGCATTTCTCCAGTGGCCTTAAACTCTTTTTGGATAATGCCGATAAAGGAATTATGTCCTTGAAATTCATTTTTTCTGAAAGTTCTTTTAAGTAAGGCAATACTGAATCCTTGCCTGTAATCTTGTCCATTTTATTGATCACTAAAATAATCGGGATCGTTTTTTTTCTAATCAGATCCAATACATGTTCATCAAGCGCAGTCCATTTCAATGCTTCAACCATATAAATCAAGACATCGACCCCGGCAATCGCATTTGTAGCTTCCTTATTCATATATCTGTTCATTGCATTTACTGGTGAATCCTGTAACCCAGGGGTATCGACATAAATAATTTGATAATTTTTGACCGTATTCACACCAATAACGTGATGTCTTGTTGTCTGAGGTTTTCTTGAGGTGATACTTAGCTTCTGCCCTATCAAGTTATTTAACAATGTCGATTTACCGACATTGGGGCGACCAAGTATGGTGATATAACCACAATAAGTCTGGCTATTTTGTATTTTTTTTCCCGGCAAGATTTTATCGAATTTTCTTAAATTGTTTATCCAGAACACTCAAAGCTTTTTCAGCGGCTATTTGTTCAGCGACACGTTTACTATGACCTTCTGCCTGAACCGAAATACCCTGGCCTTTTATCGTACACTCAATAGTAAAAAGCCGCTCATGTGCATCACCGTTTTCTGATAATACTTGATATACGGGTAATTCCATTCTTCTTGATTGCAATAATTCCTGAAGGGAAGTTTTTGGATCTTTATCCAGCTTGTCAGGGGAAGCTTCGGACAGTAATTGACGATAGAGAGAGGTAACACATCGTTGACAAATTTCCATGCCAGCATCAAGGTAAACTGCACCAATAATTGCTTCAAACGTGTTTGCAAGAATTGAGTCGCGACGCCACCCGCCACTTTTCATTTCTCCGGGACCCAGTTTAATAAAATTACCCAGATTAAGTTCCCGACCTAGTTCCGCCAATGTTTCACCCTTGACCAATGAAGATCTGAGACGTGTGAGTTCGCCTTCCGTAGCCTGAGGAAATTTTCTAAAGATGGCATTGGCAATAATAAACCCCAGTACCGCATCACCAAGATACTCGAGTCGTTCATTGTTGCTATGACCGACACTGCGATGCGTCAATGCAATCTCTAGAAAAGTCTTATCCCTGAATTTATAATTGATTTCATTTTCTAATTTGGTTAATAACCCACTCATTAACCACCTGATCCACCCAACTCAACCTCGTGATCAAATTCAATCAGGAAAAAAATATCTTTAAGAAAAATATTCCTGCCTTCATAGGCAACCTGTATATATCTTTTTTTCGTTTTTTTATCTGTTTTTACCTTGACCAATTTTTTAACTGAATCGTCGGTAAAACGCACTGTATTTGATGAAATCTCCATATTCCTTAAAAAGAATTTACGCACATCCTTAGTAGACAACTTGGCTGCCTCCGGTTTATTCGCTACGCTGTGCATAGATGTAATGACGACGAATTTCTCGTTATATAACGGATAAAGCCTGAGTATTATAAGGACAAAAAAGGCAACAACGCCCAATATACAACTCCAACCAAGGAAACCAATTCCATATTGTTT
>JAZGBQ010000011.1:0-9771 GCA_036476435.1 Fidelibacterota bacterium | reverse complement strand
TTTTTCCTGCCAGATATGATCAACTGTTAGAAAATTCCTGTTGAGACAAAAAGTTATCATTGCTTTATGCTTTTCACGGGTCTTGATACGGATTCTCTTGTATTTCTGCCCCGCTGCCCACTGTTCTTGGTAGTTGGCTAATTTCTCTGCGACCCCTTTCCGCCGATGAGAAGGTAAAATGCCTCCCATCCAGGAATAGAAACAATCGCCTTTTGAAATCTCATATCCGATCTTGAATCCTACCGGAATATCATCGTGATAAGCCACCAGGATCAGGTGTTGATTATCGGAAATTCTTTTCAGGTATTCTTCCTTATCGTAAGGATCACTGAATTCAGGGATATGCTTTGAGATACGGATCGCATCGTCCAGTTGGTTCCTTTTAATTTCGATGTGCATTTCAGCCGTCATTTACTTGCTGTCATGTGTTTCTAGGTTTTCGGTTCCTTCAGTTTCGCTGCCGGAAAAAGAACATTGTTCAAAATCAGGCGAAAACCAGGTGAATTTTTATGCCCCGAAAGTTCAGTGGGGATGTCTCCAATAAAATACTGGTATGCTTCAGGGTCATGACCACCTAGAAACGTAAAAGTACCAGCACCATGGGTGCCATGGATATATTTGACCTGGCTCTCGTCAGTTCCCAGGTTATCGTTAAGAATAATAATGCGGTTTTTGATCTTTTCCCTGTGAAAACCGGTTGTCTGTCCCCTGAATCCCCTGATTGTCCGAACGTGATTCTGGGTTAACATGGTAGGTTTGGGATCAAATTTTGCAGAAAATTCGAACATGCTGAAATATTCAAACTCTCCATTTCCAGTCACCGGCAGATTGCTCGGGGGATAATTAATATCCGAAAGTTCCTTTTGCATGGGATCGGTATAAACATTAAAATTTTTAAAAGCCAGGCAAGCGTCATAATTCAATTTTTTGTTGACCTCTGGATCTGCAGGAGTGCCGTCGAATATTTGCGCGACACCATCAATACCGGTCTGAGCCAGGGCAATATCATAGGTATCAGTTGCTGAACACATTGCAAAAAGATAACCACCGTTACGAAGATAGGTTTTGATTGCGGATGCGATGGCTTTCTTTTCCTCATGAACGGAAGAAAAACCCAGGTCGTCGGCAAGCTTTTCACGATCTTGACGCAGATTTCGGTACCAGTCAGTCTGACCGTATTTTTTGTAATACTTGTTATATTGTCCGGTGAAATCCTCATGTGATAGATGCAGCCAGTCAAAGTGGTCAAGAGCGCCCAGGAACACCTGCTTGTCCCAGATCGTCTGGTAAGGAATTCCGGCATAAGTTAATGCCATCGTTACGGCGTCATCCCAAGGTTGAGCAGTAGGAGGAGAATACACAGCCACGCGGGGAGCCTTCTCCAACCGGACGATCGCCATATTATCTTTCTCGATGTCAAAATAGACCAGGCTTGTTGCAGTTCGGGAGAGACGCTCAAAGCTGACTCCGCGTATACGACACTCCTCCGTAAATACTGAATATTCATCGATGAGGAATGAACCGCCGCGATAATTCAGTAACCAGTCGACCGGTATCTGGTATTCCAAGATATCGTAGATAATGCCATAGGCTTTAAGATGATCATGTTGTTCCTGATCCATGGGAATAAGTATTTTCTGTGCATTTAGAAACTGAAAGGATACCACCGCGAACAAAAAAAATATCCATCGCCAATATTGAGATTTAAAGTTGCTTTTGAGTATCATATAAATTCAACACGATGCCTGTAACAATGATCCCCGCTTCTTAATAATAGGGGATTTTGCTTGAGAAATCTAGGGCTGTTTGCTGGTCATTCTCAATATGATCGGAAGACTGTTTGTAGAAGGGGAGACATTCCCGGATGATGGTATTTTAGAGATGTTGTTCAGGACCGGATCTTGTTTTTACTCTTTCGAATCAGTTACGGTTTTTACGAAAATTGTTGAAAGAATCATTCCGGGAAGGTCTGGCCTGGTTATTTGGATTCACAACCGGATCTGATTCAGCCTCGAGCAATAGTGTGAAATAATTTCGAATCATTTCTTCGTATTCGGGAGGATACCCGACACTCAGGGCGGTCTCAAGAGCTGCTGTAAGTCGGTCTTTTTTCCGTATTGGTTCAGGATGATCAGTGCTTGGGAAGGTAATGGAACCTGTCTCAGAAAGTTCCGGCTGTATTATGTCCCCGGAGCGATCACCTGATGTCTTTAAGGTTATTAAGGCAAGCTGCTTTTCCTGAAAAAGGTTAAAAATACTATGCTGCAGTTCATAGGTTCCTCGGTCGTAGTAATCATTCTCAAGCTCTTCAATGATCTCCTGGAGATCCAATTGGATATTTCTGTGAGCCTTACGATCTAGCATCCTGTTTTCGCTTCCAATATTAGATATGGAAAAAAGTGCCCGTTGGAGATCACGTTGCCCGGTTTCCATTTTACGGATAAGATACTGATGAACTTCAGGCCGCAGAATCCCTTCCAGTAAGAACGCTCCCTGATCAAGAAGTTTTTGTTGGGCTGTTATGAGGTTTTGCATTTCACGATCAATCGACGGGCTCATTGGATCAAAACCGGGCTCATCCATACTGCGTAGTGAAGTGAATAGTGCAATGAAAAAAGTATTCAACAATTCCTTGGATGTGAATTGGTGTTCAATAGCAGCGACGTAGTGTCCTTCCTCAAGTGCAGTTGCGGCTGCAGCCATGCTTGAATCTGTTGTGTGAATAGTCAACCACAACTCCGTTGTTACCGAGAATGACTGGCTTGCCAGCAGAGACAGCGAGATCCGGCTCCTTCCCAATTGCTCACTTATGGATCTTTGTCGTGCCACTAATTCCCTTGACCGAAGAGATGGTACTGGTGATGATTGTAAATCACCAAGTGCGGAGTTTGTAGTGGCAAGCAGGGATTCCTGTTGGTTGTGTAGCATCAGAACATTCGATAGGATAGTGCGCGTCGTTGTTTCGGCTGTCTGGGCGTTGGATCTTTTTAACTCAGCGCGAATATTGTCCAATTCATCCTTCATGATCCGAAGGCTTAACACTGCGCTTTGATTTGTATTCAAAACATTTTGTGGCGATCCACTCCTGATCTCTGCATTAGATTTTCGCAGGTCGTTCAAAATGGATTTTCCAAGTGGAGATTGTCGCAAGGTCTCAAGCCGCAGTGCAGTGGCGGGATGGATATCTTTGAAAAAATTCGTAGTATTGATTGATTGAGTGATAATATACTTAAAATTTTCCAGGTTTCTCCGGGCGTTGCCAGCCATTGATTCTAAGTTTGAACTGGACTGCAATTCTGATTCCGATCCAATTACATCCGGTTTTAAAAGACTTAATTCTGTGACGAGATCATTCTCTATAGCGATTAATCGGGATGATTCTTGAATCAGTCGGTCAAGATATTGTTCAGCAACGAGTTGAGGTAGAATTCCCAACACATGGTCCAAACTTCGAATTATATTACCCATCTGGGATTGAATAATATTAATGCTTCTTAAAATGCTATCGTCATTATCATCTTCTTGATTTTCAACCAATGCAAAATTCTCGGCCTGGGCGTTATTTAAGTTGATTAATAGTGCTTCAATCCGAACCAGGAATTCGTCATGGTATCGTACCTGCATTTGTTCCGGCAGTTTGTTCATCCTGGTTCGAAGATCAGAAGAGAATAACTTTAGGTCGTATTCAAGATCATATAGCGAGTCAAGAGCAGTTATAGCGAATAACAATTTTTCAATTTCTGTTGCTGCAGCCTCCCGTATTCTTTCTGTATCATTCCACCGAGAAAAGCCCGAATTGTTTGCTTCTGAAACGTTCTTCGATGATTCATGTAACTGTTGTTCATGGGAGTGAAGTTGTCCGGATATTAGATGAAAATCCTGAAATACACTGTTCTGTTCTTCGAACCACTGATCGTAAAGGTCTGGTAAGGATAAAACCTGTATATAAAACGTCTCAGACAGTGATTTTTTCGGTCCAGAAATATGATCATTATCCTCTAGCTCAAAATGAAATTGAAGAATATCTCCCGGTACGAGATTCAAAGGTGTTAGATCCCAGTTGGATTGAATCTCCTGTGACAAAAGAGATGCATATAATCCTGGAATTTTCAATAATGCGGCCCTGGTGAATTTACCCGAGTCCCGGCGACGTGCAGTCTCATAGCTCAACAGCAGGTTCGAGAAGCCGTAGTCGTCACTGATTTTCAAATGGTAGGGGAGGATCATATTTGATCCGACCTGCATAACAGCTGGTGGTTCTATTACCTGCAACTCAGGTGGAAGATCATGACCGGCGATCAGATGGTACCTGATACCATCACGATTAGTGATGCCGCGGTGATCCATAATCAAAACGTAAAACGTGCCATTGACCTGTATTGCAAACGACCCACTAGCCGATTTTCCGTTAACATCAAGGTCTATTGATTCGATGTTGTTAATAGTGACGGCGGCTGAGCGTAACTCCAGGGTGCTGGCAACGCTTACCTCGATCTGCGATCCTTTTAATGCCTCGATCACCGGTTGATCGAGGTCGTGATAATGGGGCAATTGCCCGGTGTGCGGGGGCGGTGTTATGGTTATTGTAAGATCAATAACGGCGGGTGGGTCCGATACGAGGATATAATATTCCGGAGATTCCACAACTTTCCATGCCTGCCAAAAATGTTGAACGGGGTAATAGGCCTGGTACACCAGATCACTGGATATATTGGATATATTGAACCTGTATATTCCTTTCGGATCGGGACCAGAGGCTAAGCTGGCGATCGCCGAAATACCTGACATCGAATTTGTCCCAGGTACTGTGTTCAATCTTAGATAGATCGAATCCGGTTGGTCGCCTTGAACCGCAAATTCAATCTTTGTCGCCGTTCCGCCCCGAAGGTGGATATCTCCGTTTTTGGTAGTAATTCCGAATGGTTTTAGGGCTTGGAATTCTTCCCTAGGGTGCGACCAGCGCAAAATGGTGTTCACAGATTTATCCCAGTTAAATAAAATCAGAATTCCTGCAAACATAAGTAGAACAACCGCAATGGTTTTCCACCGCACGATATTTCGATTTGAAAACAAGGATACGTAATCCATGGTTCCAAGCTTTTCGGACGTCTGGGTAATAAAGGTCCGGTCATGACCCTTAGAAAAATCGGGTGGTATGGAAGCTGCCTCCAGATCGAGAGCGATTGTCACTCTATCATGGTGAGTGAAGGCAATTTTTCCGATATGAGCGGCAAGAACATGTAATCGATAGCGGGGTATTACTCCGGTCATTGCCAGGGCGAAAAAAATGACAGTAAAACCAACAAGACCAATAAGAACATAGGCCAGGATTAAAAGCAGCCCCATTCGAGTTGATGGAGAAAAATAAAATACAGCCTCCAGAAGACCGGCGATAATAACCACAGCTAGTAGAATTGAATACGATATCCAGGCAAAAACGATCAGATCGTGTCGGATCGCTACTTTCCTGATCCTTTTAAGATGATCTTTAATGTTCATGATAGTTTGATATCAATATCACTGTGTTAATGCATAATATACAATGTTTACTCCCATTTTGAATGCCTCATCACGTAGATCTTGTGAAATACGATGGACTTCAGCATCTTCCCACCCGTCGCCCAGATCACTTTCATAGGTGTACAGGACCAGGAGCCGATCCCCTTCAAATAATCCCCAGGCCTGAGGCCGTAATCCATCATGTTCCTGTATTTTAGGGAGTCCTTTAGGAAAATCAAAAAAACTGTGAAAAATCGTGTGATCCTCTTGAAGCTCAACCAGGTCCTTTTCCGGGAACAGCCTTTTCATCTCCTTTCGGAAAGATCGCTCAAGCCCATAATTGTCGTCGACGTGAAGAAAGGCACCTTGAAGTAAATGTTTCCTTAATTGGACCACCTCTTCGTCAGTGAAAATTAATCCCCCATGCCCCGTAAGATACAGATAAGGATATTTAAAGAAGTCCTCATCTGTGATTTTAACATGAATATCACGATCATGGACAGATAGAGGTGTATTGATCTTGAGATATTCAAGCAAATTTGGAAGGCTGCTGGGATCAGAGTACCAATCACCGAAACCGCTGTAATGCAGCCGGGCGATGGTGAATTCCTGGGCTTGGACCGCGGTCATGGCCAGACCATTCACTAATCCAAAAAGAATCGTGACTTTAGAGATTAGGCTGGTGAATTTCATTTTCGAGTCATAAATGAAATCATGCGTTCATTATTGCATTCTTGCTCGAAAGATTCAAGCTCCACAGGATCAATCCTGTGAATTGTCATGATAATCGTGATGGAAGTTACAAACTATGGTGCAATTTTAGCGAGAGCCTGCGCACGGATATAGGCATAATTCATACTGTTAAGGGTATTCGCGTAGGCAGCCTGTCGGTAATTAGTCTGAGCGTTATCATTATCGCCGAGTTTTTCATAGGCTTCACCGATCCAATAGTAATTAATCGGATTCAGAAGATTTGCATTCTGGAATTTCGTGATGGCCAATTCAAATTTACCAGTATTAAGGAACAGCATGCCCGTAATTTCATGTGCGAACCGGATCTGGTCGGGATTGTTGTTCTTGACCGCGAACTTGGTATAATTCTCAATATATTTCTCTGCTTCGTCCCATTTTTCCTGAAAAATTGCTACCCGAGCAGCAAATCCCATCAAGGCCCACTTGGCATTATATTTGATCTCTTGGGAGAGGTCGGACGAAATTATTATTTCGTATGATTCTTCATACAGTTTCAGCGCTTCTTCCGGCTCGCCGGTAAAAAGCAGGATATGTCCTTTTATACTGTAATCACCGGCCAGGTTGGCATCATCATTGCGGTGTGCATCCAGCACAATTACCTCGTCGATTTCTTTCAGGGCGTTTTCACGGTCACCTTCGTCGATATAAGAAATCATCAGGGCGAAATGAGCTTGGCGACGCTGCCCGACATCCTCGGCAAGTTCCATCATGGTCATGAGTTGTTCCCGCGCTTTATCATGGTCTCCGAGCAGGATCAGATTAGTGGCAATCCCTGTATGCGATATAATGAATCTTGGATTTACCTCCAGGGCTTTGTTGTAATAATCAATTGACTCCTCGTGTTTACCGAACTCGAGTAATAGTTCGGCGTAAGAATCATAGGGATTCGGATCATCAGGTATCAATTCTATGTATTTTTTAAATGCTTCGACCGCAGCGTCATAATCTCCCGTACGCCGGTGACTGTAGCCCAGCTGATTGTAGGGCTGGGAAAAATTGGGATTTATTTCAATGGATTGTTGGTAATGTTTAATCGCCTCGGGATATTCCTGTCTTGCAAAATGCAGATTTCCTATAAGATTATGAGCCCGCTCGTCCTGCGGATGGCGATCAACTATTTTTTGAAAATAATTTAACTGTGCAACAGGATCGACGTCGGCACCAGCTTGTACAGCCAGGATCCAGTAGCGCTCTGCAGGAGAGACATTGTCGATTAATGCCATGGCTTTACCAAGATACTTTAAGAATCCCTTGGCAGTGGTTTGGGCAAATGCTAACTGGAGGTAACCGATGGCGAAATCAGGATCTTCTGCCAGTGCTTTAAGATAAAAATAAATAGCTTCCTGACCTCGAATCTTATCGGATAGATCAAGACCTTCTAAGTAATATTCCTTTGCTGCTTCTGAAGATGTTGTGATGGGGATCTTACTGTTACTTGTGTTCTCACAGCCGGCAAGAATCAGTAGCGTCAGGGTAAGAATGCCTATCCCCCAATAAACTGCGTGCCCGTTTTTTTCATGAAAATTAAACATTTTGTCTCCTGGTACGATTTGTTCTGTCAAATAATTTTTCGTTTAACGAATCGTAATTTGTGATTTAATGTGTGATATTTCAATAACCGCCCTTCATGAATTTTCCGGTTCGGGGCTAGCATTGCCCATGTCGACGACAACTCTCCATTCCCCGGCATCATTTTTTTTCCAAACATTAAGGTATTTCCCGTAGCTCTTCTCCACAGTTCCGTTCGCATCATTTTTCACGGATACTGTGTAGTTCCCCCAGGTATATCCCATCTCGCCTGAATCGGACACATCCCCAAACTGTGGTTCCCAGGCAAGGGTGTAGCTGACTTCGGATCTTTTCATCTGTTGATAAATAGTTTCACGCCCTGAAACAGGATTGTCACCGGCAGGAAGTTCGAGGGCCTCATCAGCTAAGAAGGCATTAAACGCTTCGGCAGCGCCGACCTTCAAGGACATTTCAGCAAAATCCCGGTCGGTTTGAATCAATGCTTCTATGGCTTTCGATTTATCCATGTTAACAGCGCAACCTAAGAATAGAAATATACTCACGATGGAGTTTATAATGTTCCAATTTGGCTTCATAATGATATGATTCAATTTAAAAGCTTTAGTTGTCTTTGGGTGAAAAAATATAACACCAGGCATGCCCTTTCAGGACAGTGACCCCATCCTGGTTTTTAATTGTCATTTCCAGACGGACAACCGGCTTCACCGGATGTTTTTCTACGACGGTGGCGGTGGCAGTGATCGTATCACCTATATAAACCGGAGCGGAAAACTGCCATTCCTGGTTTAAAAATACGGTCCCCGGACCTGGTAAATCATTAGCAACGAGGGCATGCAGAAGCCCGGTCGTCAATCCACCCTGAACGATCAAACGCTTGAGTTTGGTTCCCTTGATGAATGAATTTTCAAAATGCACCGGGTTGCGGTCTCCGGTAAGTTCAGCATAGGAATCAACCTTTTCTGGTGTCAGTGTTGTGGCCCTTTCAGCCGTTTGTCCTATAAAGATATCCATTGTTCTATTCCTTTACCGTTATCTATGGATGAATGGTCGGATTATAAATATTTTAACGTGAATACACACGTTTTAATTAAAAACGGGTGATAATATTGAAATCCCGAATCGGGATCCTTGGGTGTAAATGGCGGTTGCCTTGTGGGAATACGTCAAAGTATTTTAAAAGTTCATGAATGGTAGAATTACAATCTATTTTTTACTCTGTTGCATCCTCAGTGGGCTGAACGGTCAGGATGCTTCTCGTGGTTTTGAAGATAAATTAAGCACACAGGATGAAGCAATTGAATCCTTAAAAAGACAGATTCGTGAAACACGGGCACGAATTGAACAAACAGATCAACTGGAAAAATCCACTGCAGATAAAATTTCTCAGTTGGACAAAGAGATATCCCTCATCGAACAACTGATCAATAAATTGAACAGAGAAAAACGTACTACTCAACAGCAATTGTCCAACCTGGATAAAGAAATCCCTGAAACCGAAGCTGAGCTGGCTGCTCTTAGATCTCGTTATGTACAACGGGCTGTCAGGTCCTACAAGAAGGGAACACTCTCGCCCTTGGTCAGGATACTAAGCTCAACTTCTTGGAGACAGGCGGTTTACCGTGCGGAATATTTACAGATCATTTCCCACATTGAACAAGAACTGCAGACAGATATACACGGGACGATAACAAAAATTAAAGATCAGAGATCTCAGCAGCAGATTGCTCTTGAAAAAATCCAGTTGCTTGATAATGAGCAGCGGGGACAAAGAAATGGGCTTCAGCGCTCCAAATCCAGTAAGCAGCAGGAATTGACCAAGATTCGTAAGGATCAGAGTGAACTGGCCAAATATATGGATGAAAAGCAGGAAGGATTACTACAGCTTGAAGAAGTCCGAAAACAAATTCTGGCTGATAAGGAGCGATTCGAACGGGCCGAAAGAATTCGTTTGCAGCAAGAAGCCTTGAATGCAAAGAGTTTTGCTGAACT
>JAZGBQ010000109.1:0-7368 GCA_036476435.1 Fidelibacterota bacterium | reverse complement strand
AATGTTATAAATTCTAAATATCATTCCATTTAATTTCAGTTAACTTTTTAATCAATCATATAGAATAGACCGTTCTCTAAGTTAATATTCTAACGATTATTCGACAGCCAATCGAGATTTACCAATTCCCAACCAAATCCATTTTTTCAACGGTGTTTCCAGAATCGATTGGTTAAAAAACCAGAACAGGGTTGGGGATGTGAAGTGGGCTTACAAAACAAGACAATGAATGAAAAGATGACCCCATGAAAGATAAATACCACGATTTTGGGTGTGATGCGATCAGGTATATCTTTATTAACAGATTTCCTATTAAGGAGAATAGGTATTTAGTATACAATGGTAAAAAGAAGGGGAGACACAAAGTCATACAACATATACACTGTAGGGGTAGATATGATGGAGAATTGTGCCCCCCCCCTTACACCATATTGTTAACACTGGGTAGAGAATGTTAAAGGGGAGACGCAAAAGCTAGAGAGTATTATTGCTGGAGGTAGTTATGCTAAGGGAATTACGTCCCCCCTTACGCAATTTTTACAAAGCTATGAATAATTATAAAGAAATCAAATTAAATACGGAGACGCGACGGATATTAAGGAAAGTTGAAAACAAGTACCAATGAGGGATTGGCATTCACCAGGATGTCAAACAAGCGAGAGTGGTAAGACTTGTCCTCTCATTTTGGTGCGGCATTTACATTTCAACCTTTATAGTACTAACTAAGAAAATAGTATCATTAATGGGGGTTGATGAATAATTTTTTGTAAAGTCAGTCTATATTAAAGGGTGTTATGAGTCAAAATTTTCCACATATTGACTGGTTAAACAATTAAAAATGGATGCAATTGAAAAACGTATTCAAGATATTATCGATTTTGAAACACGTGCTTGGAATAATAAAGATGCCGAAGCGCTGGTATCTATATTTCATCCAGATATGGTATGGCTCTGGCCGAAAGACGAAAATGCGCACGATCCTGTCGGATGGGTTATCCCCTGGGTAAATATGATCGAGAACGTTGGAAATCGAGCTGGCAAAAATTATTCGATACGCATGAATTGATCCATAATAGACGAAAAACGGTCAAAATACAGATTTCCGAGCAGGGAGATGGTGCCTTCGCTGTGGTTGACATTGACACCCTCTGGCAAGATAATGATGGAAAGAAAAACAGATGGAAGGGTCGAGTTTGCAAAGTTTATACTAAGGTGAGAGATGAATGGAAACTAATCATGCATACTGGAGTCCTAAAATATGATGAATAATGCCAAAAACGGTGTTTCCAAACGAACTTACCATGGCGCAGGCACACACGAAGAATCGATCACATATGTATTTAAAAATGTGGCATGGCATGTTTTCGAATAGGGTTTTGGTGGGATCATTGTCGTTCTGGTCCACGGGCAGAACGTTTTCGCCGCTGAAAAATAGCTAATTAATATAAAATTCAATATGTTTCAGCAGAGACCATTCATGCACAATGAAAAATCTGCTATTCACATTTAGCTGCCGGATGATGCTTGCACAACTCGATTTGGGCTGGTCATCTTATTCGCCTGCTTATACTAGTCTCCAAACAGTTTCTTGAAAACCGGCAAGCATTCACGATATCCGTCCTCAAATGTCCCATTGGTAGGTCTGTAAACACTTTCTAACGAAATAAATCCTTGATATTTATCTCTTTTTAACGCTGTAGAAAGCCCTTCAAGATAAGGAGCCATATCACCTTCTCCCAGAGGGCAAAATTGAACAGTGGCACGTGCAATATCAGACTTGCAATCCTTTATATGAATATGTCCTATATAATTTTTTATTTCTTCATAGGCATCTGGATATGGAATTTCTGTGCAATACAAAGTATTTGGGATATCCCAAATAAGTTTTAGGTGTTTTGATCCCAAATCGTCGATCAGTTTTTTCCCAAGCCATCCTGAAGTGATCATTGCATTATTTCCCGTTTCAACTGCCAGAGTAATTCCCTCGTCTTCAGCCAGCTGGATCGGTGCTTCCATGAGTCTTAATAATTTTTCCCAGGAGCCTGTACTTGCAACCCATTTTTCAGCACCATTATGTCCAAAGATTATCATCTCCTTTCGAAAACTCATGATACGAACCATATCGCTACCTAATGATTTCGCAATTTTAATGCATCGTTTTAATCCAGCCATGTGTTTTTGATAGGCTTCGTCTTCCGGTTCGGTTTCCATCACCAACATACCGACAAAATTATGTCTGGTGATGCAGGGGACTTGCATGCCATACAAATCAAGAAGATCTTTTATTTTATTGATTTCCTCAGCAGTTTGGTCTCCAATCTCTTTGTCCCAGACAAATTGTAAATCAGCGTATTTTAAACCAGTTTCTTCCATAACACTTAATGCATGATTTAGATCTCTGCTAATTCCGTCCGTTATTACTCCAAGTTTCATTTTAACCCCCAATTATTATCGAATTTTTACTTTCGTTCCTGCAATCTGTTCTAGAAGCTTGATTATAGCCCAATTGTCTTCCTCAGGAAAAAGAGACATCCCTGATCTGAATAATTCAAATGCTGCACTGGCTGTAAACATGGCAACACCATTTTCTTTTGCCATATTCATTGAAATTTCCAAGTCTTTATACATTGTTCCAATATGACTTCCCGTTCCTTTGAATTTCCGTTCCATAATGAATTTTGCGGAATTTTTTAATAACGGACTTGACACACCGCTCGCACCAAATACTTCATAAAGTGTTTCAGCTTTAACGCCAGCTTTAACGCCCAGCACTAAGGATTCAAAAATGGCAGTAAAACTGGCTCCTATCAGGGCTTGTAGAGCTGCTTTTATGGTTTGACCTAAACCAATTTCTTCTCCTACATGAAAAATATTTTCCCCAATGGCTTCTAGTACATTTTTACAGTCTTCAAATACTTCATTTGTTGTGGCTGTCATTAGGGTAAGAGTTCCGCTATCAGCCCCTGATTTTCCACCACTAACAGGTGAGTCAATCAGGTTGATATCTCTTTCAAGCAATGGAGCCACAAGTTCTTTAACCTCCGAAGGATTGATTGTTGCTGTTATAATGATTGTTGAACCTGGTTTTAGATACTTTATCAAACCCAACCCACCGAGCACAATCTCTTTAACTTGCGCCCCATTAAGAACCATTATAAAAACAATATCTGAGATTTCGGCAATTTCTTGATAGTTACTTACTGATTTTCCTCCTACCTGTTTAAATAGATTTAAACGCTCTTCACGAAGATCAAATCCATAAAGGCTAAAGCCACTTTTTACTATATTGTCAGCCATGCCAATGCCCATATCGCCAAGGCCTATAATTCCAATATTCTGCATTTTTATTTTCCTTTATTATTTACTTTCATGGATCAAAATTGTTGTTTATTGAAATAGTGATGGTATCCATAATGTTAGTTGTGGGAATACACTGATTAATATCAGGGTTAGAATATTTGCTGCTAAAAATGGTGCTGCTCCTCTGAATATTGTTCCAATTCCAAGACCCGAGATAGCTGATCCGACATTAATACACGTTCCAACCGGTGGCGTTACAGCTCCCACGGCTAAGCCGGTTATTAATATTGCACCAAACTGGATTGGAGATATTCCAACGGCAATACAAGCTGGCAAGAACACCGGAGTTAGCAAAAGAATGGCCGGACTTACATCAATAAAGGTACCTGAAATCAAAATAATAGCAACAATAAATAGTAACATCATTACCGGAGGAAGATTCAGAGTAACCATAAAACCAGCAATTGTTTGTGGTATTCTCTCAAGAGCAAGGATCCAAATATATAATTTTGACAAGGCTATCACAATCATGATTTTTGCACTTGTCAATATTGCGGAATTAAGACAATCGGGGATAGTTTTTGAGAAATATTTCTTAAATCCACTGATCCCAAGAAATATCAAACCAACGCAAAAGGCATAAAATACGCCAATCGCTGCCGATTCTGTTGCAGTAGCAATGCCAAAAACGACTGATCCAACCACGAAAATTGGCATAATAAGTGCGAGACTTGAGCTTCTAACCTGAAAAAATATATTTTTAAATGATAAGCTAACTTCCTCTTTGGGGTAATTATTTTTAATCGAAATCAGCATTACAATCGCTAATTGAAATACTCCGATCATTACGCCTGGTATCAGCCCACCTAAAAAGAGTTTTCCAACCGATTCCTCAGCAATAATTGCATAAAGGACCATGGGTATGCTGGGGGGGATGATCATGCCCATTGTTGAAGAGGCAACCGTGATACCTGCTGCGAATTGTTTAGGGTAACCACGTTTCTCCATTTCCGGTATGAGTACAGCTCCGATTGAGGCGGTGTCCGAAGCAGAAGATCCAGATATTCCACCAAAAATCATACTAGCAATAACATTTACTAATCCCAAGCCACCCCGAAATCTGCCAACAATTAGTAAACTAAAATCAATAAGACGTGCAGTGATCTTAGTTTTGTTCATGAGCAATCCCATAAGTATGAATAGGGGTAAGGCTATTAAAGCATACATATTCAAACCGGAAAAAAATCTCTGTGGTAATATTATTAGTAGATCAGGATAATAAATAAAGAAGTAACTCAATGCTGATAAGCCTAAAGAGTATGCAACCGGTATACCTAGTATTAAAAAAATAATTAAGCTGATTAACAATATTGCCATGGATTAACTATTATGTTTTCTCAGGATTTAACAATAATAATATTTGAACCAGGCAATAAAAAATCGCAATACTACAACTTATTGGTACTATTATTTGTAAGTACAACTGTGGTATCCCTAAAGTAGCTGTCGAATAGCCGCCTGTTTTACTGATCCATGGAAAACTGTATTTGATCAATGCCGCATTTAGAATTGCGACCAATAAAAAATTAAGAATATGAACGAATCTATTTATTTGTGGGGACATTTTTTCGATAAAATAGGTAATAGTGATATGTTCTTTTTTCCCGATGATAACGGCAGCTCCTATAGCCGAAGTATAGATAAACAGAATTACAATTAACTCATTTCCCCCAACAATTGTTGTGTTAAACCCATATCGTAGAAATACCAAAACAATAACTAGGATTATTAAGCCTAAAAAAAGAAGGCGAAGGATGTATTCCAAGAGCTGGGTGAAAACCAGTTCGATTCTTTTTAGTCCTTTCATTTTTTAATCAAAGATTCATAGTTATTTGATGCTTGCCCGAGCGGCCCGAATATCATCCCAAGAAAAATAACCCTTATCGATGAAATATTGATAAACGGGTAATGTCGCTGTGCGAAATTTTTCCAGATTATCCAGTGTTATATAATTTGTTTTAAGCTTTTCTTCAAGTTGTGTTATATATAATCCTTCCCGCTCACGATTCAGTTGATCACTATATTTCATTGTCTCCACCGCTACTTCATCAAATATCTTTTGAAGTTCAAACGGCAGTCTGTTATACCAATCAAGATTCACCATGAATGGATCAGGACCGGTAGCATAATAGGATATGGTGAGATATTTCTGGACCTCATATATTTTAAAATCCCAGATATTGGATACTGCATTATCTTGTCCGTCAACTACTCCTGTTTTCAGTGCCATATAGACTTCACTATATGGTAATTGCTGGGGATTAACGCCCAGAATTTGTGAGTTCACAACGTATACTTCCTGCGGAGGAACGCGCATTTTTAGACCTTTTAAATCATCGGGAGAATGAATTGGTCTTAGGTTGTTAGTATGTGCTCTAAATCCCTGAGATATTCCGCAGGCAGGAATGTGAAATCCGTTGGTTTGAGCCTCTTTGTTAATGGCATTTGTGAATTCGCTGTTAATCAGTTGAATTGCTTGATCCCAATTATCAACCAGAAAAGGTAACATAAAAATATAGTATTTTTTATTAGCATGAATAAATCCACCACTTCGTGTTCCCTGTAAAGCACCTGTGGCCACCATATCAAGAACTTCAAGCTCTGTCCCCAAAACAGCCGAAAAATAATTTTCCACCCGAATTTTACCATCGGTGTGCTTTTCAACTTCTTCTTTGAAAAAGATCATTGATTGACTCCGGGGGTGTTGTTCGGGTTGCGAATTGCTGTATCTAAATAAAAAATATTTTGATTCTAATGGTTTTTGGCAACCATAAAACGTGGTTAAACTAAATAATAAAGCTATAATTAATGAAAATCTTATCACAACCAACAAATTATTTAATTATAAATGTAATGAAATCACCGAATTAAAACGGGTTCCAAAAGAGGGGGAACCCGGCTTAATAATTTATCTATTTTTGCCACAGTTGATTTTAATAATTTGCATTATTTATTATTTGCGGCTATGAACAAATCATTACCTGCAATATCCGACCAATGATACAATTGGAAAGTTTTATCATCTGACATTGCTACGAATAAACCAGTTGGAAATTTATCGCCAAGTGCTATGCTGGTAATTTCTGAACCATCACTTCGGATTGTAGAAACATCAACAATTTTTATTAATTTATGTAAATGTGGGCGAGCAGGTACGCTATCTTCAGGGTCTTCAATATCTATTTCTGCGGGAGTACCTTCTCTTGAATAAATTCTAAATCTATTTGCATTTTGATCGGAAACTAAAATATAACCGGTTTTGTCGTCGATACAATAAATGGAAATTCCTTCATTATCTTTAAGATAATCTTGTGTATAAATTATTCCCAATTCTTTATCTGCATCAGGTGCATCGGGATCTGCATGATATTTCCTTACACCATATTGTTCATCTGAATAATATACATATCCTAATTGATCATCTACCGCAATCGATTCAATTTCTTTAAAACCGCTGTATGCACCAAATGACCTGACTTTTGTACCTTTTACATTACCGTTGCCATCATCTTCAAGCAAATACTGCCATAAGTACAAATTAGACGGTCCTTTCTTTCTGCCTACAATCGCAAATATTGCACCGTCAGTTGGTCTCTTATATAATGCAATCCCCATTGGGAAATTTAATTCTTCTCCCTCAAAAACAATTATACCGCCGTTATCAATCTCAACCATATCCGGCAAACTGAAAACACGAATTTTATTTGTTAATCTTTCAGTTGTTACCGCAATGTCTGTGGCTACTCCATTCAGTATTATCCCGTATTCAACATCAACATTGTTTGGTAGTTTTAAATTTTTTACAGTCTTTTCCTCAATAATATTCCCTTCCAGATCAAAGACATATAGTGCTCCGTCATCATCTTTATCGGTACCAATTATTAAACTTTTAGATGGATCTTCGGGATTGATCCATATTGCCGGGTCATCAGTATCATGTTTTACTTTTTCGGTAACAGCTGCAGGTTTAATAACGTAAGTATTGACTTGTTTTTCACAGCTTAAAAA
>JAZGBQ010000108.1:0-2609 GCA_036476435.1 Fidelibacterota bacterium | reverse complement strand
AATATCAATACTCCTCCCATTGTAGGCGTGCCCTTCTTCTTTAGATGAGATAGGGGACCTTTTGAACGAATCTCTTCGCCAATCTGGTGAAGTTTGAGTTTTTGGATGATCCAGGGTCCCACTAGGAAGCTTATGACCAGGGCTGAAATCGCTGCCATGGTCGATCTAAACGTAATATATTGGATAAGATTAAGAGGCGACCACTTTTCAATTAATGGATACAGGAGGTAATACAACATTAGCTTTCAAATACCTCCCTGATAATGGTCTCCATCTCCATGCTACGAGATCCTTTGAACAACACTACATCTTTTTCTTGCAGGATTTTTTGTAGCTGTATTCCCAGAGATGTCTTATTATCAAAATGTTTATGCAAGATTGAATCTGAAATTGTTGAATCGGTATTTACAGTTTCTGATCCGACGGAATAAATGATATCCAACTTGGCGGAATTGCATTTTTCTCCCACTTTGATATGATATTCAATAGTATCATCACCAAGTTCATACATGTCACCGAAAATAAATAACCGTCGACCGTTTCCGGCATACCCCTTCAAAAATTCGATTGCTGCAACTACCGATTTATAATTTGCATTGTAAGTGTCATCAATTACCGTGATGTTATCAAAATGTTTTACAACTGATCTACCTGGCGGTGGAACAAAAGACAGAACTTGAGACTGAATTGTATCCCAGGAAACCCGCATCGTCCGAGCGACAGTAATAGCAGCATGAAGGTTTTTTGCAAAAATAATATTTCTTGAATTGGTCCGGATTTCCTCTGCGGCAACCGTCAGGGAAATTTTTCCGTCTGGCTCATGATGGTAATCTCCTGGAAAATCACAATCCGGGATTATACCATAAGTGATATTATTTTCTGGTGCTTCAAGGTCGCGAATTTTTTCGTCGGACAAGTTGATAAATCCTACCCCTTCCGCTAACGCTTTAAATAACTCGGCTTTCTCACGGGCAATTTCTTCAATGGAACCGAAACCCTCTAGGTGAGCGGGTGCAATATTTGTTATCAAACCATGTGTCGGTTGACAGAGCCAGCATAAATAACGGATATCACCAGGTTGATTCGCACCCAATTCCAAGATAGATATCGTGTGAATATCAGTTAATTCCAAAAGTGTGAGTGGTAACCCAACGGATGTATTAAAATTCCCATGGGTAACATGGGGATTGTAATCCCTATTCAAGATATGAGATAATAAATCTTTAGTGGTGGTTTTTCCATTTGATCCGGTAATTGCGATAATTGGGATGGAAAATCTCAATCGTAATTCTCGAGCAATTTTACCAATCGTTTTGACAGGATTATTAACCACGATCTGGTTAATACCATTAACTTTTTCAATCATCCGGGATACAAGGGCGTTTTTACATCCATTATTTGAAAGATCATTTAAGAATAAATGACCGTCCACACGCTGGCCTTGAATTGCAATGAACAAATCGCCCGGTACACAAGATCGACTATCGGTTGAAACTCCTCGAATTGAAGTTTTCGGAGTTGTTCCTGTAACGCGTTGGAAAATTTCAGTAAATAGTTCGGGATTCGCGATGTTTGCCCTCATGCTACGAATTCCTTGATGATGGCAACATCCGAATGGAAGTATTTAACACCCTTGATTTCTTGAAAATCTTCCCTGCCTTTTCCCAGTATCACTATTATTTCATTAGAGGCCATTGTTTCTATCGCCTGCCGGATGGCAGTAGCCCGGCTGTCAAATGTCTTATAGATTTGTTTTGTGAATCCGCTGATTATATCGGCATTTATGCTTTCGACATCTTCGGATCGCGGGTTGTCCGGAGTGATGAAAACTCGATTTGCGAATTTTTCAGTAATTGATGCTATTTCCGGTCGCTTAGATGTGTCGCGTTCACCACCTGCTCCAAAAATAACGGTGATTTTCTCACCATTGATAATATCCTTTATCGTACTAAGAACTTTTACAAACGCATCTGGTGTGTGTGCATAATCAATTACTGCTTTCCCGCCCCCAAGTAAGTGAAAAATTTCCATCCTCCCAGGGATTGTTCGGCATTTTACAATACCATTTTCAATACTTTGCCGACTAAGCCCCATCGCATGTGACAATGCAACACTATTTAACAGATTTTCCAAGTTATATTGACCAGTTAAATTCGAATTAATTATGTATTCCTGTTCCCCGACAGACACAGTTCCACGTGTGCCGTCGATATCCTGGGTAAATTCGCGAAAATGAACATCCTCAACAGACGATAGCGATGTTGTTAAAACCGGTGATGAACAATCATTCCGGATGTTTTTTCCATAAGGACTATCAAGATTGACAATCGCAGTTGCAGTGATTGAAAGTCCTTTGAATAATTTTGCTTTAGCGTGATAATAATCTTCCATTGTCTTATGATAATCGAGATGTTCCGGTGTCAGATTTGTAAATACTGCGTAATCGAAATCAACATCAGCAACGCGATATTGATGAAGTGCATGTGATGAAACTTCCATGACAATATGGGTATAGTCTTTTGCCAGTAGTTCAGCGAACCGCTTATGAAGAACAATAGGATCTTCAGTTGTAAGATGGGGGTTGACAGGAAATCCTTCAGCAAGTAGTC
>JAZGBQ010000107.1:0-6883 GCA_036476435.1 Fidelibacterota bacterium | reverse complement strand
CTTTTAAGCTGTTTGATTGATGTCGGCATTGTTCATGTTGTGCTCTTGGTGGGGTATAAGGCTGAAAAAATCATGAATCGTTACGGCCATGAACTTGCCGATGGAACCAAAATTGATTATTCCATTGGAGAGGTTGATGATGCGACTGGCCGCAGGCTTCTGAATGCGAAGCATCTTTTGGATGATACATTTATGCTTTTGTATGCAGACAATTATTGGCCTATTGACCTTAAGAATATGCAGGTTCTTTACCAGAAGAATCAAGTTGGGGTGATGGCAACGGTATTCAGTAACCAGAGTGGAACTGGAGAGTACGGGAGTGAGAACAATGTTGAGGTTAGCGCAGATGGATTTGTCATTTGCTACGATAAATCACGCCAATCCAATCATCTGAATGGTGTGGATATTGGTTATTTTATTGTGAATAAGAGCTGGATTCCCTTTCATAGAGACGATAATCTTTCTTTTGAAGAGGATCTTTTGCCGGAGTTTATTGCCCAAAAACAGTTAGCGGCGTTTGTGACGGATACGCAATATTACTACATTACTGATATGCCGAGTCTTAAAAGTTTTGAAGACATGGTTAAGCACGGCCATATTATTGCGCATATGGGATGTGTTAAAGAAGGAGCAAGCTAATGGATTTCTTTCGTAATTATATTAATGATATGTGTGATAAGATTGCTGCTGTGGATATGTCGATGCTGGATGAAGCCACGCGCCTACTCATAAGTGGACATCAAAAAGGAGGCAAGGTCATCATTGCCGGTAATGGGGGCAGTGCGTCCATTGCGAGTCATGTCTCGGTGGATTTGACAAAGAATACGGGAATTACTGCTATTAATTTTAACGAAGCAGATTTGATCACGTGTTTGGCCAATGATTTTGGATATGGACAATGGATCGTCAAGGCCCTTGAATTTTATGCAAATCATAATGATACACTGATCTTAATTAGCAGCAGCGGCCAATCTGAGAACATCATTCATGCCGCTCAAAAGGCCCATCAAATGGGTTTAAGGCTGATCACTTTTTCAGGGTTTAGTCCGGACAATTCTTTAATATCCATGGGTCAGATAAACTTTTGGGTAAACAGCCAATCTTATAATATAGTCGAAATGACGCATCATATTTGGCTCATGGCCATGGTGGACAAATTGATTGAAGATGTCAAATGTAAAGCAGTTGTTTATCAAGTAAATCTCCAATAAGAAATATAGAAAAATGAATATACTGGTTACTGGTGATCAAGGATACATTGGGTCTGTTTTAACAACCATGCTTATAGAGAAATCTTATAATGTCAGGGGCTACGATACCGGGTATTACCAGAATTGTGCCATTGACGCGGTTAACGATTCATACCTTAGAATCATGAAGGACATCAGGGACGTTTCTATCGAAGATTTAATAGATATTGACGCCGTGATTCATTTGGCTGCTTTGTCGAATGATCATTTGGGCGAGTTAGCTCCGAGGCTCACTGAGACCATTAATCTGCAGGGTACCATCAAGCTGGCACAACTTGCACGTCAAGCCGGGGTCAAGAGATTCATTCATTCTTCATCACAGAGTATGTACGGAATCGCGCGTCTTGATCGGGAGCTGGATGAAGATAAAAGTGAAAAAAAACCAATCACGGAGTACGCCCGAACAAAATGGGATGCTGAATGTACTTTAATGAAATTAAGTGATGATGATTTTGCGGTAGTATGCTTTCGTCCGTCCACGGTATTTGGTGTAAGCCCACGACTGCGCTGTGACATTGTCTTTAATAATCTTGTAGCAAGTGCCTATACAACGGGAAAGATTGAAATCAAGAGTGATGGAACCCCGTGGCGGCCGGTTGTCCATGTTCGGGATGTTGCCAATGCCTATATCGCCGGGCTTGAGGCACCCAAGGCCTTGGTTGCAGCCCAGGCTTTTAATGTGGGGATCGTTGATGGCAATTACACGGTGCGTGATTTGGCTGATGCGGCACAAAGAGGGGTTAAAGGAAGCACATTAACCTTTACCGGGGAACATGGCTCTGATGCCAGAACTTACAGGATCAGTTTTGAAAAGATTTTGAGACAATTGAAAGATTATTACAAGCCAGAGTGGGATTTGGATAAAGGGGCGCAAGAGCTGGTTGCATTCTTTAAGAAAATCAATTTTACAGAAGAGCAGTTTCGAGGAAGAAGCTGTAATCGCCTGCGTCAGATTGATCATCTTTTGAAGGAAAAACAAATTGATTCTGAACTGTATTGGACCAAGGCTCTTCAGGCGGCCGCTTCATAATGGAAAATTTGTTTACATGTATTGATCAATGCCGCTGTTGTGGCTCCACGAATTTAATCGATATTTTAGATCTAGGCAAACAGCCTCTGGCTAATTCCTTGAAAGATGCCGCGGATAAGGAGGATCAGGAATTTCCATTATCTACGGTGCAATGCACGGATTGTTCTTTGTATCAAAACAAAGAAACAATCAAAAAGGAGGTCTTGTTTGATCATTATGTTTGGGTTACTGGCACCTCGGCAGGGGCTAAAGACTATTGTGAATCATTTTATGAGCGTGTGGTGCATGTCGGAGAATTAAAAAAGGATGATCTGGTTGTTGAGATTGCATCCAATGACGGGACATTTTTACAGCCGTTTGTCAAAGGTGGATACCGTGTTCTGGGTGTTGAGCCTGCCCTGAATATTGCGAAGATGGCGCAGGAGGCAAGTGTTCCTACCTTAGCGGCTTATTGGGGAACAAAAACAGCGAAAAAGATCAATACTGAGGCCGGAAAGCCCAAAATTGTCATAGCACGCAATGTGATGCCGCATGTAAGTATGCTCCATGATGTTGTTGATGGTATTCATGCGAGTCTGGGAGATGATAGCGTCGGTGTTATTGAATTTCATGATGCAGGAGCGATTCAGAGAGAATTGCATTATGATTCCATCTATCATGAACATTTGAGTTATTTTACGCTTAAGACCATGGCCCATTTATTAAATGCTCATGGTTTATTTATTTTTGATTTGGATACAAGCCCGATTAGCGGAGGGTCGTATGTTATTTACTTTACCAAAGAACGGAGGTCTAAAAGCGCAAAATATACTGATGCAATAGCCAGAGAAAAGGACTCCAGGGTCAATGAAACAGATACCTGGCTGGATTTTGCCAAGCGCGTGCATGAGCATCGGGCAAAGACAAAGGAACTCTTAGAAGCATTTTCCGGGCGGACTATCATAGGATTTGGGGCATCGGCTCGCAGTTCAACGTATTTAAATTTTTGTGGACTGACCAATAAAGACATTCAATGTATTATTGACAATAATCCGCTGAAGCAGGGTCGATACACGGCTGGCTCATCAATTCCGATTGTGACCATGGAGCAAGGGTTAGCCTTAAAACCGGAGTTGTTATTTGTTTTAGCCTGGAATTTTAAGGATGAAATTATACATTCGTGTCAGGACAAAGAATATCGGGGTGAGTACTTGATACCTTTTCCAGATGCGCCATATTTGCAATCATCTATTCATGAAGGGAGTTTGGTGTAATTGAAGTAGAATATTTGACTATTAATATAAGAGATAATTAATGACTGATCAACATGGACCGATCGAAGGCGTTATTATACGACCATTAAAGAAATTTCCTGACTCACGCGGTACAATTATGCATGGAGTCAGAAGTGACAATATCCTGAATGAATTCGGTGAAGTTTATTTCAAGAAATTATATCAGGATATCATCAATGGTTGGCATGTTCATGAGAAACTGATCTTGAATTACATATGTGTTTTTGGAAATATAAAGTTAGTGCTTTATGATATGCGTAAAGGTTCACCAACTAAAGGCACGTTCCAGGAGATTTGTTATGGTGATGATAATTATTGCCTGATTCATATTCCACCCGGGATCGCGAATGCCTCTCAAGGACTGGGCGCACCCTTTTCAATTATGGTGAATGTAACTTCTGAACCCCATGATCCGAAATTGAAGTATCGTAGAATAAATCCAAAATCTGATGAAATACCCTATGATTGGACACGGGGAAATTACTGAAATAATGAGGATTTTCATAACCGGAGGGACAGGTTTTATCGGAAGTGCTCTTGTAAAATTACTCATACAACGAGGGCATATGCTTCTTATTCTGACAGGTCATAACATTACAGGAAAGAAGGAGTCAGGACAAATTAAATATGTAGAGGGTAATCTTCACGATTTAAATAATCTTGAGAAGGTAATAAAAGGATTTGAACCGCATTTCGTTGTTCATCTGGCTTGGGAAGGATTACCTGAATATTCCATGGAATTATGTAAAAAGAATCTTGAATACGGAATTAATCTATTTACTGCATCTGTTAAAGCCGGTTGCATAAATATTCTTTCCACTGGAAGTTGTTGGGAATACACCGAAAAGCAGGGGTGCCTTTCTGAAGATGGCAAACTTGATACCAGCTCTGTATTTCCGGCTGTAAAAAATGCGCTTCAATTTTATGGTGAGGCGGTAACTCGAGAAAACAAGGGAAAGTTTTACTGGTTAAGGTTATTTTACGTTTATGGTCCTGGACAGCGAAAATCATCTTTGATTCCTCATATAATCGATTCATTACAAGGTGGAGAGCTTAAATGCCGTAATCCACAAAACAGAAACGATTTTATTTATATACATGATGTTGTAAGGGCAATAACCGAAGTGATAGAAAAAAGACCAGAAGGAACTGTTTACAATGTCGGTTCCGGGTATTCTACTGAAGTGTTGGAAGTAATACGTCAGATATTTGAATCAGAGGGGAAGCATTTTGACACTGACCGGCTTTCAAATGTCAGCAGCAGTACAATGAAGAACGAAAACAAAGTGGATTTTTGGGCAGATATTAACCGCATATCGAAAGATACAGGATGGAAGCCCGAATATAGTTTAAAATCAGGCATTGAAACAACATTATCCAATTATCTCATGGAGACAATATGATCATATCCAGAACACCCTTAAGAGCAAGTCTTGCCGGTGGCGGCACTGATTTTCATGAATATTATAAGTCTGGATACGGTGCTGTTGTTAGTACCGCTATTAGCAAATACATTTATATTACGGTCAATAAAATGTTTGATGACAAGATTCGGGTGAGTTATTCAAAGACGGAGCTTGTTGATTCTATTGATCAAGTGCAGCACAATATTATTAGAGAGGCCTTAAAGATCGTTGGCATTGAAAAGGCCATCGAGGTCGTTTATATGGGGGATATTCCTCTTGGTTCAGCCGGGATTGGCCTTGGATCATCCAGCAGCCTTGCGATTGGAGTTTTAAATGCCCTTTATGCGTATAAAGGTGTGCATGCCTCTGCGGAGCAATTAGCCAGAGAGGCCTGTCAGATTGAGATTGATATCTTAAGTGAACCTATCGGTAAACAGGATCAGTATATTTGTGCCTATGGGGGATTTAATTTTATCCAGTTTAATAGTGATGATACGGTTTTCGTAGACCCCGTGATTTGTCCACACGAAACAAAGGAATCACTCAATAATAAGTTAATGCTTTTTTATACTGGAGTAGAAAGGGTTTCTTCATCAATTCTTCAAGAACAGGAGCAAAAGACACAAGTCAATTTAGAACATTTAGATAAATTGGTTATTCTTGCTCAAGAATTGAAGGAAAATTTGATTCATAATAATATTGAGGCTATTGGAGCCATCCTTGATGAGGGATGGCATTACAAGAGGAAGTTGGCGAGCAAGGTCAGTAATACAAGGATTGATGAGTATTATGCCTTGGCCCGCAAGGCCGGAGCCGCCGGAGGCAAGATTCTAGGTGCTGGTGGTGGTGGATTTTTATTGCTTTATGTGGATGAAAAATATCAGAATGAAGTGCGCAAGGCGCTGAGCCATCTCGTTGAAAGTCCTTTTGAATTTGAACCGCAGGGAAGTAAAATTATTTATGTGAATGATCAAGTTCCATTGAGCCCAATGAGGCTTAATGGAAAGAAAAAAATCAGCTTCAGAGACAAAAATAAAACAAAAGAAATGGCGATATGATAATCTACTGAGAGCGATAAAGGATTTTTTTGAGAAAGCATCCTGAATGGGAAGCAGGCCAATATTATGAGCGATCTCGAAAGGCCAGAGTCATTGGAGGGATAGTAGTCGGTGCCAGTAAAGGAGGATTCCTGCTACTGTACTGCGAAGAAGAATTGTAGGATAACGTCAAGTCGAACTTTCCGATCTCAAAGAAACTCCATTCCCTTTGAACCACAGGATAGCAAAATTATTTATGTTAGTGATTAATACTAATATTTTATTCAGTGTTTTCTGTTTTGTATCTGGCAAGAGAATTACCATGCCAGTAAACAGAAATCTTTATAAATTCTTATACAATGACAAAACGATTTCCTAAAGTCAGTATCGGCATGCCCGTTTACAACATGGAAAGTACACTGCAGGAAGCCATCGATACGGTTCTGAATCAAACATTTTCAGATTTCCAGCTAATCATATCGGATAACGCGTCCGATGATGGTACCGAGGAGATTTGCAGAGCCGCTGAAAGTCAAGATTCACGTGTAATCTATTTTAGATGTCCGGAAAACATCGGAGGTACACCGAATTTTAGCCGAACCTTTCTAATGTCAACAGGTAAGTATTTCATGTGGGCTGCAGCAGACGATTCTCGTAGACCGGAGATGGTCAGTCGATGCGTGGAAGCTCTCGAAGTGGATCATGCTGCCGTTATGGCTTATACTCACGCCGAGTTGATAGATCCGGCAACAGGAACAAGAAAATTCTACTATGGTCCATACCGGCTGGATCAGGAGGATCCCGCAGAGAGATACGCAAGTCTGGTTTGGTCTCTGAACCTTGGTAATGCCATTTATGGACTTTATCGAAGGAGTGTGCTGTGTAC
>JAZGBQ010000106.1:0-5764 GCA_036476435.1 Fidelibacterota bacterium | reverse complement strand
GAATTCCTGAAAGCGGTCCAGCATAACTGGTTCAACACAGCGGTCAGTTGGGACAAATTCAGGCATAAACAAAAATGACCGATTTACAGTAAAACCCAAATCAGCCATTTTTTTCAAATCATTTGCTACTAAGTCTGGTCGCCAATCTGACCACATGCGAATTCCCGCATGAGCTGGCCAATAGTTGGGCCCAACCCAGTAAATATGTTCACCGGTTTTGTTTTTAAACGACGACAACAGCGTTCCTTAATTTTGTTTATTACTCATGCTTGACTCACGAATTACCAGTTCTACCGGAAGAGTTCTTGTTTGAAATGCACGATCTGGATTTTCAATACGCTCCTTTAGTAGTTTGACTCCGGCCATTCCCATTTCTACTTTGGGAACATGGACGCTGGTAAGCGGTGGATGTGCCACAGCTGCAAAATTCACATCATCAAATCCTACAACGGACATTTGTGCAGGTATTTCGATACCGTGTTTTAATAGGTATTTGAGACAACCCATGGCAGTAGTATCATTTACACAGATTATTGCTTCCAGATCAGGAACTGCCTTCAGGATTTCAGCTGTTCCTTTTTCCCCAATATCAGTGCTGGTCTCGTCTTCAGTCAAGTAGCGGTATTTTTTGTTATGTGCGATATCCCCATTACCGCCCCGATCCATTGCGATCTGATAACCTTCAAACCGCTCCCTGATCGAAGGGTGATAGTATGAGCCTCCGACAAATCCAATTTTGCTGATTTTCTGTTCAAGTAAATGTTCTACAGCCATCTGAACACCACGGCGGTTATCCATCGCTACCTTGTCCAGGGCCATACCATCAACATCGAAATCTATTAAAACAACAGGGCAGCCGTCTTCCTTAAGGAAAGGAATGAGTTCATCAGATACACTACCCGCAATGATTATTCCATCCACATTTTTTTCTTTTAAGAAGCGTGGGAGCTTGTATTCCTGCCCCACAGACGATAAGATGATATTTGCGTCATAATTCCGAGCCTCGAGTTCAGACCCCAGCAAGATCCGGGTGTAAAAGGCTTCTGAGCGCGATAGATGAACATCAGAGATTATAAATCCGATATTTCCGGTCTGGTTGGAGGCGAGTTGACGTGCTGCCCCCGATGGACGATAGTTATATTCATCGATAATTTTTTGGACTTTCCGCTGGGTCGTATCACTTACATAACCCTTTTCGGAAAGAACCAAAGATACGGTTGATGTCGATACCCCAGCTAATTTAGCAATTTCTTTTATCGTTATTCCCAAATATCCCTCTTATGATAACAATATCGAAGCGTTTCGATATTACTATTATATACCCTAAATTCAAATAATTTATTTTCCAAAATCAAATTTTAAAGGGTAGAATCTGTGACTGACTTAACAAAAGGGCAGATCCTATTTGATAATAGTTTTTAGTGTGAGATCAATGAGGACAAAATATAAGATTGGAATTATTGGTTACGGGGGATTCGGTCAATTTTTGCAGCATGCCTGGCAATCGCACGAGCAGGTAGACGTTATTGCGGTCGCAGACATTCAAAAACCGGTTATCATACCCGATAAAATCAAGTTTTACACTGACCACTATGCAATAATCAAGGATCCAGAACTGGATATTATTGCGGTTGCAACACCTCCTGATACGCATTCCCAAATAGCTTTTGCCGCATTAGAGGCAGGAAAACATGTATTGGTAGAAAAACCGATGGCATTAAATATTGCTGACGCCCAAGAATATAAAAACCGAAGCCGGAAGGCAAACAAAACAGTGATGGTTAATTATATGCTCCGCTTCAATCCTATTATAATGGCTGTGCAAGCATTAGTGAATAAGGGATTATTTGGCGAACTGCGCAGGGCTGCGGTAGAAAATTATGCCCAGGATGAATCATTGAATCCGGGCCATTGGTTCTGGGACCGCTCTATTTCAGGAGGGATTTTGGTAGAACATGGAGTTCATTTTTTTGATTTGATAAATTCTTTTACCGGGTCTCAGCCGGCTATAGTAACCGGGTATGCTCATGGGCGCAGTAAAACACAGCAGGACCAGGTTGTTACCCTGGTGCAATACCAATCCGGTTTGATGGCCACGCACTACCATCAATTCTCCCGTCCCGGTTTTTTTGAAGACACTTCTGTCAGCCTGGTTTTTGATCTGGCTCAGATTAATATTCATGGATGGATACCGCTTTCGGGAAAAATAAAGATGTTGATAAAATCCACCAACATCAAAGAATTGTCTAAAATTCCTAACTTGTCGGTGACTGCCTGCATACCTATAGGTGAAGCACAAGATAATTCCCGACCAGAAGGCTGGGGAGAACAGGCGATTAAGGCGGAAAGCGGGCAGGTCATCTCTTCAGGTCGCACGTATGAGGCGGATACTATATTAGAAGGTGAATTCAGTGTTAATGAGAATAAAGGGCAAGTATACGCGGCCTCCATACGGGATCTGATGACTGATTTCATCAGGGCGGTTGAGAATCCGAGCTATGTTCCCAAGATAACACTGGAGGATGGGATAAGTAGCTTAGCTATTGCATTGAAAGCAAACCAAAAAATACAGGATAATTAACCTAGTAAATTATTTCCAAGACTATTCTTGGTATTTTGTGGCTAATAGCGACTTCCTGATTTAAACAGATTCTAATTTCCAGATATCGAGTGATCGGATGGTAATATCACTACCATTGGCAAGTAAGAAGATGTTGTAGTTTTCTTTCTCCATTGGTTTGAACCGACCGGTGAAACAAACACGGTAATTTGCATAGATTTCATAGACTGTTTTATCTAAAAATATGTGTAATGTGATATGTGATTCAGTATCTAACAGTTTAAAGCCTGCCTTGCGATCACCGGCTATAATTTGTTGGTTAAAGTGGTCGTACAGAATAGAAAAGTCATGGTTATAGTTACCGCCATTATCAAATCTGATCGCAAGCGAGTCAGCTGTAACAGGATCAAATTCCATTATTAACTCCAGGCCACCACCTGGAATAGTCTGCAACGGATACTCGGAAACCTGTTTCACCGTAATATTTCGGTGACTGAATGATTTTCCCCGCAGCGCCTGTAATTCTGGAACTGGTTTCTGCTCAAGCTTACCATCGGACCGAAGCGATAGAATTCTGGGCAAAGTCAACTGACCACTCCATGGATATCCTGAAGTGCCGCCCCCCTGCACCCAGCCCCACAACAAACGCCGACCTTGGGGATCAAGCAATGTATTGGGTGCATAAAACGCTTCGGTTCCGCCAAGATCCAATCGATGCCATGATTCAGGATAGAAGCGATGATTAATATAATCACCTATTGCATACTTCACCTCGTCTTCCGGAGAAACAATCAGTACGTATTTATTACCCAGTTGGAAGAAGTTTGGACATTCCCACATTGTACCAAATCCAGTACATAAAGGATTTAGATATGTCCAGTGAATTAAATCCTGGGAGCTATACAGAAAAGCTGTTCCGCCAACATTCCTGATTCCGGAACCCACCAGCATGTACCAATTCTCTTCCTCTTTCCAGACAAATGGGTCGCGGAATCCAATCAGGTCCTTCTGGGGTGGATGTGGAATTACTGGCTTCGCATCATGTTTTGTCCAGGTATTCATATCATCGTAACTGTAAGCGAGACACTGTACTTCCGGGTAGACACCGGTATAAAGAATAGCAGGAATATTGTTATGTACGATACAAGAACCAGAGAAAACACCATCTTTGTCATATCCGTCGGGTGTGGGCGTAAGAACGATCGGTAAGTGTTCCCAGTGAACTAGATCCTCACTTCGGGCGTGCCCCCAAGACATATTTCCCCACTCTGCACTAAATGGATTATGCTGGTAAAATATATGATAAGTACCTTTATAATAGATAGGGCCGTTGAGATCGCTCATCCAGTGCGCAGGGGCAGCGAAATGATAAGACGGGTACAGGGGATCGTTACCGACAATACCTCGAGCCTTATTTACGGCAGCGTTTGCTTTATTAATTAACTTTTGATGAATATCACTCATTCGACTGTTTTATTTACATTGAGAATAAATGGTAAGTTGGCTCATGGCTGATCCAGTTTAAGATCTTGGTGAAGATGCTGTTCGATAAGATCGATTAACAGTGCCGCGGTCCAGGAAAACCGATTCGTACCGCACCCAACGCCGGTTATCGGATTGAAATATTCATAGAATCCATGATTCTGAACAAGCAGGATGGTTTTTTCTAATAATTCCCGGGCTTTTGAATCATAGCCGTATCTTTGCAAACCTATAAGTATTAACCAGTTCATATTGATCCAAACCGGTCCGCGCCAGTAGTTATTGGGATTAAATTCAGACTCGTTCATCGCAACGCTTGAAAGAGGAAAGCCATTCTTTGGCCAATACTTTTCCGGGGACACCAGCCGTTTGATTAATCGTTCGGCCTTGCCAACTGACGGAATACCAACAAAAAGCGGAGCATAGCTCGCAATTGTATCTTTTACTATGAGGCATTTATTGTAAACATCGTAATCACCGTAACTGCCACTGGCCTCGTCCCACAGTTTGTTCTGGATGGCTTTCTTGAGATGAAAACGTCGATTCCGAATTTCATTAACATCCTTGCGTAATAATTTACCTATTTCTTCAATAAATACAAGGTCGTTGTAAAACAAAGAGTTGAAAAGAATCGGCTGGATAATAAAAGGACTTATAGCCAGAATCTTTTTCTGATCATAAAATACCTTACGAAACAGGGTTACAAGATAATTATATTTTAGATAATCACTATTGGTTGGCCGTTCCTCTTCGGGAATGATATTTATATCCGTTCGTTGTTTTCGTGGGATTCTCTTTGTTGCAATGCCCGCCAGTGCGGCATCCCAACGAGGTGAATTGTCCAAGCCACTCTCCCAGGGATGAATAATACAGATCAAACCATCGCCATCCGGATTTCGGTATTTTTGAAAGAATTCATGGTGCCTGATCAGATGAGGATAGATGGAAGCAAGGAAATCAAGCGCCTTGTGTGAATCTTGGGAATTTTTATAAATGTGAAAGGCAGAATAGGCTATCAGAGGCGGTTGTGTAATACCAGATGTGTGGATATCCGTCGGAGCATCGGGATTGGTATGGCTATCCCAAAATGTGGGACCAGGATGGTAATCAGTAACGTCAGGAATAAAGTTAATATGAGGGATCATCCCATTTTGCCATTGGCATTTCAATAAGGCTTGGATCTCTTTTTGGGCTCTTTCCTGATTTATGTGAGATAAACCGATAGCGATGAAAGCCGAGTCCCAATTCCACTGGTGGGGGTACAGAGTGGGCGCTGGTTTGGTAGTAAAACCGATGGTGTTTTTTTTCAATACAGACAGCGCCCGCTGTTTTAATTGTAATAGGCCTGTTGTGGTAAGAGTCATTTTATTAAAAAAGAATATATTTTTGTTTCAGCGCCTGCCATTTGACCAGTTTTAATAGGTGCGGCTACTCATAATGTTGAGCCGGAGCGTTATCCACAACGTAATGTTATATTTTTTATCAAGTTGAGTTGATATTTTCACTTATTATCTCTTACTGAATACAATTTTTGCGTTTTAGCTGTCATACTTTATCAAATTATGATTGCTAAGACAGAATTTCTGCTGAACGTGCGACCTAACCAAACCAATATCGTAACTGTGGCTTAGAATTTAAGTAAATCAAGGGTGAACAGGTATGGGAAGTGTACATTAAAAACATTTGATATTTATGTCGAATTTACTATTTTATTTTATAAAG
>JAZGBQ010000105.1:0-13917 GCA_036476435.1 Fidelibacterota bacterium | reverse complement strand
GTGAAATATCTTTGTTCAATGAGGATCCCAGCGTAAAGCCTTTTAAAGTGTCAGCTGAGTTCTATTCCGTAGTTTTACAATCAAAAAAATTGACACAACTTACTTCCGGTGCTTTTGAGATTACTATTGCTCCCCTGGTAAACTACTGGGGATTTGGACCATCAACCTCACCTCTTGAATCAGGACAGGTACCGGATACTCTAAAGATTTTGGAATTAATGGAATCTGTTTCTTCAGAGAACCTGTATGCTCGGGATGGTTATTTGATCAAATCTAATCCTAACACACGACTTGATCTAAGCGCAATAGCTAAAGGGTATGGAGTGGATGCGGTTTTTATGCAGCTCGGTGCCAAGGGATTCACAGACTATATGGTTGAGATCGGTGGTGAGGTCAGATGCTTAGGGAACAGTGTCACCGGCCAACCTTGGAGGATAGGAATTGATCGTCCGGAACTTAATACCCCGCCTGGTAAAAACTTGCAGGGTATCGTACAGTTAAAGGACTGCGCGCTGGCTACATCGGGAGATTATCGCAATTTCTTAATCATAGACGGAGAGATCCATCCCCATGCAATCGATCCGAGAACAGGATTTCCTGTCAAAACCAGGGTTGCCTCAGTTACAGTAATTGCTCCAACTTGTGCTGAAGCCGACGCGCTGGCGACTGCCCTTATGGTTCTGGGTGAGAAACCTGGTATCGCCCTGATAAATAGCTTGGATGAAATCGATGCTGCTTTGATTCTGCGCGACGGAGATGGAATCTATCGTGTCGTGGTTTCAAATGATTTTAAATGGACTGAGTTTGAAGGGTTGGAACAGGAATACTAAGTCAGGAAATCAGGCTGGCGTTTTTGCAGTCATCAGGATTGCCTCTGCAGGTATTACATTCTCCACTGTTTCCGCTGCAAGAACTGTTCAGGCGTCTACCTCCAAACACTGTTCCTGCGGTGAGACCAAAAACAGCAAGTCCAATAACGACTATCCCAAGTAAAGTTTCCATAGGTAAATTTACTACAAATAATCTGGATTGTTCCACAATTGAAACTAAGATGAAAACCGTGATAAAATTCCGTTGTATCCAGTAATTTCTCACCTGTACAAAGGAGTGAATATTCAGATTATAAAACCATTTGATTTAATATCAACATGCGGTCTATAAAAATACTATTTCTCGTTATTCTTCCAGGTTTGATTTTGGCGGCGGAAGATATCGAATCAGGTTCAATTCACCATTTGGATGGATCCCAGTTGTCCATCCTCTGGGTATTGCCATTTATGGGGATATTATTCTCCATCGCCATATTACCCTTGTTTGCAGATCGATTCTGGCATAATAATTTTGGGAAGGTAACAATATTCTGGGCAATGAGCTTTATTATTCCGTTTGCAGTACTTTGGGGGGCGTCAGTTACATTTTATGAACTAGCCCAAGTGTCGCTTTTGGAATACATTCCATTTATTATTCTACTGTTGTCTCTATTTACAATTTCCGGCGGGATCCGACTAACAGGTACACTTATTGGTACTCCAATCCTGAACACAGCGTTAATCCTGATTGGTACCGTAATAGCAAGTTGGATGGGAACTACTGGCGCCGCAATGCTTTTGATTAGACCTTTAATCAGGGCGAATTTGGAACGTAAGAACAAGGTTCATATTATCGTATTTTTTATATTTTTGGTTGCAAATATTGGTGGATCCTTAACGCCGCTTGGAGATCCTCCATTATTCCTAGGTTTTTTAAAAGGTGTGGATTTTTTCTGGACAACTGATATGATGTTAAGACCAATGCTGTTCATGGTTTTATGCTTATTGTCATTATTTTATCTTATTGATTCATATTATTACAGGAAGGAAGGATTGAACGTGCTTCCACCCAGAAGTGATCATGGTAATGAAAAACTTGGGGTCGATGGAGCGATCAATTTTTTATTCCTGGCTGGTGTCATTGGCGCGGTATTGCTGAGTGGGATATGGAAATCGACAATTATAATTGACGTGTATCATGTACCAGTTCATTTACAAAATCTAATTCGTGACCTTTTATTATTGGGTTTGACGATGACCAGCTGGCTGGTAACAGCTAGATCAATACGTGAACATAACCAATTCACCTGGTTTCCAATTCAGGAGGTAGCAAAACTTTTTGCAGGAATCTTTGTGACCATTATTCCTGTCATTGCAATATTAAAAGCAGGTACTGACGGTGCTTTGGCAATGATTGTGAGGTCAGTCTCGAATGACGGTGAACCCATCAATCAAATGTATTTTTGGGCAACGGGAGTGTTGTCAAGTTTCCTGGATAATGCCCCTACCTATCTGGTATTCTTCAATACTGCCGGTGGGGATGCCGTTCAACTAATGGGCGATATGAAAAATACATTGCTAGCCATTTCTGTCGGGGCTGTTTTCATGGGGGCCAATACGTATATTGGTAATGCACCAAACTTTATGGTGAAATCAATCGCGCAGGAAAGAGGGATAGATATGCCAAGTTTTTTTGGATATTTGATCAAATATTCTATACCAATACTCTTACCATTGTACATTATAGTAAGTTGGATCTTTTTCTAATGCGAATAACAAAAGTTACAACAAAAAAAGGCGATCGAGGAAAAACAAGCCTCGCCAATGGTAGTACCGTATCCAAATCAAGTCTGCGAATTCGCTGTTTGGGGGACATTGATGAGTTGAATTCATTTATTGGGTCCGCTGCAACTGTAAATCCATACCCCGAATTAATACCCTTATTTGATAAAATCCAGAACGATCTTTTCAATCTAGGTGGGGAGCTTTCCAAGCCAAAGACTGACCAGCTTATACTTAATGAAAAATCAATTAAGGAACTTGAAGCTAAAATCAATGAAATGAATAAGGATCTATCCCCGCTTAAAGAATTCCTACTTCCTAAAGGAGACGAATTCTTGGTCCGGCTTCATATCGCTCGATCTGTGTGTCGCAGAGCGGAACGTAGTATCGCCGAATTGCTTGAAAAGGAAGATGGAAAACCATCATGGATACCATATCTCAACCGATCTTCAGATCTATTATTTATTTTAGTTCGCTATCATTCTAAAAAACTGGGACATACGGAAGATCAGTGGAATCATCCCAAATAACTGTGGAAGGATTCAACACCACTCTTAGGGAAATTCCCTAATTTGTTCTAAATTATCCGTCTTATTCTGGATTCAAAATGGTCGACTGGAATCAAATTGATTCAATTATTATGGGATCACAGCGTATCTTGCTGGTGACCCATGAAAATCCTGATGGTGATGGTTTGGGTTCTGTCGCAGCTATGTATCATCACCTCAAAGAACATAATAAGAATTGCCGTGCAATACATGCTTCCAGATTGCCTTATGAATATGAATTTTTAAATACTGAGGGATTGTTTGAGAGTTTCGATTCTGATATTCACATTCCCTGGATAAAAAAGGCAGACCTTGCAATTCTCTTTGATATTGGAAATTTCGATCGCATACCAATATTAAAGGATGATATTATTACTAATGGTCTGCAAATAGTCAATATTGACCATCATCCCCATCCTGATGATAATGCATTCACTTACAATATTGTAGATACGAATGTTGCTGCAACAGGAGAACTTGTTTATGAATACTTGATTCATGTCAGAAAAGCTGGATTAACAAAAAAAATATGCGAAGGATTATATACTGCGATAATGACTGATACTGGATCGTTTGCCAACAGTAACACCAATGTCCGTTGTCATGAGATAGCTATTGAAAGTATCAGGTGCGGAGTCGATCCAACCGATATCTATCAGAAAGTTTACGAATCAGGATCCCGTAGCAGAATGAAATTGCTTGGAACAATTATTAAAGATCTGAATTTTGATTATGACGGTAAACTGGCTTGGTTCACAATTAATGGTGATATGCTTTTAAAGACAGGTTCCAATTCAGAGGATGTGGACGGGTTTACAGATTTTGTAAGGAAAATAAGAGGGGTTGAGGTAGCATTAATGATCTTTGAGACTGAAAAAGGATCATGCCGTGTGAACTTCCGCTCTAAAGGTCACTACATAGTGAATGAGATTGCAAAATTCCTAAGTGGCGGCGGGCATATATTTGCTGCTGGCGCTCGTGTCAAAGGTTCTTTGAAGAAAGTGACATCGCTGGCATTAAGCAGGACAATTCAAGCAATGAAAACTCAGGATCAGCAAACGCAATGAAGATTATCGTTGCCAAAGATGCCGGCTATTGTTTTGGTGTGCGCGATGCTGTGAATCTTGCCCACAAAACTGCCAGAGAATTTGGCGAGGTTTATATGTTAGGACATATTGTCCATAATGAAAATGTTGTAAAAGATTTGGAACAGGCCGGAGCTAGCGTTGTTGATTCACTAAGCGAAGTATCGAATGGGAAACCTATTCTTTTTCGTGCTCATGGAACTGAACCGCATATTTGGGAAACTGCATATAAGAATAATATGAACGTTATCGATGCTACCTGTCCCCTTGTCACTGAGATCCATGAAGAAGTTCGAAAATTAGAAGAAGAAGGACGTCAAATAATCATCATTGGTGATCATAAACATGATGAGATTATCGGTATTGCCGGTCAAGTCAAAGATCCAATTATCATCTCCAATGAGGAAGAAGCAAACCAACTCCGGAAAATGAAACGGGCCGGCGTCGTTAGTCAATCCACGCAAATGATAGAAAATGTCCAAGCAATCATAAGTATACTTATGACAAAAGTTTTTGACCTGAATTTTGTTAATACAATATGTTTTCCTACAAAACGGAACCATGAACAAATAAAAAAATTGTCAGAAATTGTTGATTTGATGATCGTGATCGGTTCATACACCAGCGCTAATTCCAAGCGCTTAACACAATTAGCACTTGAAAGAAATACCAATTCTTATCAGGTATCACGAGCTGATGATATGGAAAAGGATTGGTTCCGGGATATTGAAACAGTAGGAATCAGCGCCGGTGCATCCACACCTGATAATATTATTCAGGATGTCATCAGATGCGTAAAAAAGTTCGGTAATATTATCGAAAAGGAAGTGATATATGGATAGTAAAAGTTTTAAACTGAAAGTTGGTCTGGCGGAGATGTTAAAGGGTGGTGTAATTATGGATGTGACCACAGCGGATCAAGCTAAGATAGCAGAAGATGCTGGCGCTGTCGCAGTAATGGCTTTGGAGCGTATACCAGCTGAGATACGAAAAGATGGTGGGATTGCCAGAATGAGTGATCCGGAGATGATCCGTGCGATCCAAAAGCAGGTCTCAATACCAGTCATGGCCAAATGTCGAATCGGACATTTTGCTGAAGCACAGATTTTGGAAGCTCTTGAAGTCGATTTCATTGACGAAAGTGAAGTTCTAACTCCTGCTGACGAAGCTAACCATATTTGGAAATATGATTTTAAAGTTCCCTTTGTCTGTGGTGCCCGTGATCTTGGGGAAGCTTTGCGTAGAATAGGTGAAGGTGCTGCATTAATTCGAACCAAGGGAGAAGCCGGGAGCGGAAACATAGTCGAAGCTGTCCGCCATATGCGTACGGTTCAAACCCAGATCAAAACATTAACGATTCTAAATGAAGAAGAACTTATGGCCAGATCAAAAGAGCTGGGGGCACCTTTTGGCATCGTTCAAAAGATTGCGAAAACGGGAATATTACCTGTTCCTAATTTTGCCGCAGGTGGGATTGCCACACCGGCAGACGCATCATTGATGATGCAGCTGGGTGCAGAATCGGTATTCGTGGGTTCAGGAATCTTTATGAGCGAAGATCCAGCGTCACGTGCCCAGGCTACCGTAGAGGCAGTTACTTATTTTGATGATCCGGCAAAACTGGCTGATATTTCCGCAGGTTTAAAAAAGGCGATGAAAGGTCTGGACATATCTGAAATTCCCGAAGGGCAAAAATTACAGGAGCGAGGTTGGTAATGAAAATCGGGGTCCTGGCTCTTCAGGGCAATTTTGAGAACCATATGAAGGAGCTTCGGAATTTAGGAATCGATCCGGTCAAAATCCGTTATCCTACTCAACTGGACCAAGTGGAAGGACTTGTAATTCCGGGTGGAGAGTCAACAACGCTTACACATCTAATGAAGACCAATAATTTCTTCGATCCAATTAAAACTTTCGCAAAGAGTAATCCTGTTCTTGGAACCTGTGCCGGTTTGATTATGATGGCAAAAAAAATTGACGATGTTCGAGTTGAACCGTTGGGAATGTTGGATTTAACTGTAAAGAGAAATCGTTATGGTCGTCAGGTACATTCATTTTCCAACATCATTACTGTACATTTTGATTCCCGCGATGTGACCATACCGGCAACCTTTATTCGCGCCCCGCAAATTATTGAAATGGGACCATCTGTGAAAGTTCTTGCAACCTGTGAGGATCTGCCGATTGTCGTATTGGATGGACTTCACTTGGGAATAACATTCCATCCGGAAGTGGATGGAATTTCACTCTTCCATGAGTGGTTATTTCTACTCGCCAGAAATGAGATCACATCTGACCGGATGAGTAGAAAAAAATGAAATTAAAATATTTACCAAAAATTAAGTCGCCATATGATCTTCGACCATTGTCTATTGAAGATCTGAAAATTGTAGTCGACGAAATACGCCACTATACTATTTCCACTGTCACCCAGATTGGGGGTCATCTGGCTTCTACGCTAGGGGTTGTAGAATTAACAACGGCGTTGCATTACGTATATAATACTCCTCATGATAAACTGGTGTGGGATGTAGGACACCAGGGGTATGCGCATAAGATTATAACCGGGCGTTTCGAACAATTAAAAACTATTCGTCAAAGCGGTGGGTTGAGCGGTTTTTTAAAACCAAAAGAAAGTGAATACGATGTTTTTGGTGCCGGACATGCCTCAACCTCCATTTCTGCAGCGCTTGGTATAGCTGCCGCACGTGACCACCTGGATGAGGATTTTAAAGTTGTGGCTATTTTAGGAGATGGTGCAATGACCGGGGGGTTGGCATTTGAAGGCTTGAACAATGCAGGCCATCTTAGAAAACAGCTGCTGGTTATATTGAATGACAATGAAATGTCCATCAGCCCAAACGTTGGTGCAATTCGGTCCTATCTTACAAGGATTGTGACAAATCCATTATATAATCGTATTAGAGATGAAATTTGGAAGCTTACGGGTTCGTTGCCCAAAGGTAAGAAACTTACGCGTACCTTTTTAAAAAAAATTGAAGAGAGTCTTAAAAATCTAATAGTACCTGGTATTATTTTTGACGAAATGGGTTTCAGATATTTTGGTCCTATCGACGGACACGATATTGAAAAGCTCATTCATACCTTAAGAAATATTAAGGATATTAAATCGCCCGTTCTTTTGCACATTGTTACAAAAAAGGGCAAAGGTTTGGATGCTGCTGAAGAAGATCCAGTTTCATACCATGGTGTTGCCCCAAAACATCGCTCGGAGAAAGGAAACGAATCAAAAGTTTCATTGACACCCTCTTTTCAATCTGTTTTCGGATCATTAGTTTGTGAAATTGCAAAAAACCGAACAGATACTGTTTGTATTACTGCTGCTATGCGTGAAGGAACCGGATTGGTTCCGTTTGCGGCTAAGTACCCCGATCGATTTTACGATGTTGGGATCGCAGAAGGTCATGCCGTTACATTTTCAGGTGGCCTTGCGATTCAAGGGATGCGTCCCATCGTTGCTGTATATTCAACATTTTTACAACGTGCCTACGATCATATCATCCATGATATCGCGATTCAGAAATTGCCGGTTGTATTTTGTATGGATAGGGCTGGTTTTGCAGGAGAAGATGGGCCGACGCATCATGGTACCCTGGATATTCCTTATCTGAATTGCATACCTGGCATGGTCGTAACTGCCCCAAAGGACGGCAATGAACTGCGCCATTTGTTGTACACTGCTTTAAACCAGAGAAAAGCACCCTTCAGCATTCGCTATCCTAAGGCTGGTGCTATCGATTTTAAGAATGACGGACAGGCTGAGTTGATCCCAATCGGTAATTGGAGTATTGAGCGGCGTGGTAACGATATTGCGATTTTAGCTGTTGGGCCATTCGTGTACGAAAGCATGGAAGCTGCCAAGTTTTTAGATAAAGAAAAATTGTCGTGTGAGGTAGTTAACTGCCGTTTCATAAAACCAATGGATGAGACCTACCTTCAGAACTTGAGGTCAAAGTTTACTAAGGTACTTACGATAGAAGAAGGAGTTCTGACAGGTGGATTTGGTTCCAACGTTTCTGACTGGCTAACTCAAAATGGTTACACGGGAACCATTCACAAAATGGGTTTACCTGACTATTTTATTGAACATGGACCACGACCAGTATTGCTGCACAAATTTGACCTGGATAAAGAAGGTATTATTAAAACAGTAAGGAAATTAATTAGGAGTTAACAGAATGCAGGGCGCAATTAACAGAACTGAATTGGAGCAGTAGCAGTGAACAAACAGATCGAATTATTCCAGCAACGGCGTAGCCAATGGATCAATGAATCACAAAAGCAGTCTGTGCGGGATTATGATTTTAATACTGTAAGTGGATTACCAATTGACATGCTTTATTATCCTGAAGAAGGTGACGAAACATATGTGGATAAGCTCGGTTTCCCAGGCCAATTTCCATATACTCGCGGCGTTCATGCCACTATGTATCGTGGTCGTCTCTGGACTATGCGACAATTTGCAGGTTTTGGGACCCCAAAAGAGACTAACGAACGTTATCATTTCTTATTAAAAGGTGGTCAAACAGGACTATCAGTTGCTTACGACATGCCTACCTTAATGGGCTATGATCCCGATCATCCGATAGCGCTCGGTGAAGTTGGCAAATGCGGCGTCAATGTAGCCTCCCTCAAAGACATGGAAACATTGTTCAAGGGAATTCATCTGGGAAATTATTCGGTCTCACAAACTATAAATGGTCCCGCTGTTATTCTGCTTGCTTTTTATATCGCCGTGGCGGAAAAACAAAAAATTCCGCTTAAAAATCTTAGAGGTACCCTCCAAAATGATATTTTGAAGGAATTTATCGCTCAGAAGGAGTGGATTTTTCCACCTGAACCGTCAATGCGGATCATCACTGACATGATGCAATTCTGTGCTGAACACATGCCTGCTTATAATACAATTTCTATCAGCGGATATCATATTCGAGAAGCAGGATCGACAGCCGCACAAGAATTGGCATTTACTCTAGCAGATGGTTTTACTTACGTCGAATATGCAATGAAGGCGGGCATGGATGTCGATTCGTTTGCCCCGCGTTTATCTTTTTTCTTTAATTCTCATCTGGATTTTTTTGAAGAGATCGCAAAATACCGGGCTGCCAGAAGGATTTGGGCAAGACGAATGAAGAATATATATAAGGCAAAAAACCCACGTTCATTGAAATTACGGTTTCATACGCAGACCGCTGGTGTTTCTTTAACTGCTCAGCAACCCGAGATCAATATTGCCAGAACTGCCTTTCAAGCGCTTGCCGGTGTTCTTGGTGGAACTCAGTCCTTGCATACGAATTCAATGGATGAAACATTAGCGCTACCCTCTCAAAAAGCGGCAGAGATCGCGCTGAGAACTCAACAACTCATCGCATTTGAAACTGGTGTGGCAAATGTAACCGATCCGCTTGGTGGATCATGGTTGTTAGAGTCATTGACTGATCGGCTGGAACAGGAGGCTGAAAAATATTTTGAAATTATTGAAAATCTGGGCGGTGTAATCCCAGCTATTGAAAAAGGATTTTTCCAAAAAGAAATTGCCGTAGCCGCCTCAAGTTATCAAAAATTAGTTGACGATAAAAGGCGAATCGTGGTCGGCGTAAATGAATTTGTAAAAGAAGATGAACAGGTTGAAATTCCCATCCTGGAAATTAGTAGTAATGCGGAACAAGGCCAGGTGAACGCAATTCAAAAAATGCATGAAATACGGGACAACAACGCTGTTAAGGCGGCGCTGGATGAAATTTCAAAGGCATGCAAGTCAGAAAAGAACATCTTACCTCCGATTATTCATGCTGCGAGACAATATGCAACACTCGGTGAAATTGTTGAATCTATGAAAGCCGTATTTGGAGAATGGCAGGAAAAAACTGTCGTCTAACGTAGAAAGAAAGGAATATCCCATGCAAAGCAGAAATAAATTTGTCGTCACAATCAGTGGAATTATACTCCTTGTATTTGTCTGGATCTATTGGGTTTCGACTAATTCTGATACTGAAAATCCTACGATGATGGCATATCTTACTATTGATGAAATCGTAGCATCGGAATCACAAGCACGAGTTAAAATGGGTGGTATTATTCAAGCCGGTTCGATTGTCATTGATAAGTCAGATCAGCTCAAGGCTACCTTTGTGATCGAACAGGACGAGAGCTCACTGGAAGTCAGTTATTATGGATCTCGACCGGATCTCTTCAAGGACGGAATTGAAGTAATCGTTGAGGGGAGCCTGAAGGGAAATATCTTTGTTGCAGATATTGTCCAAACAAAGTGTGCTTCTCGTTACGAAGGTGATCTACGGGAAGAAACCGCCGATGCAGGAAATGCGCTATGATGCCAATAGCCGGCAGTGTTGCCTTAAATCTAGCTTTCGGATTCGCTATTCTTAGCTTTTTTGTATTGAGCTTTTACCTGCGAACAAAATCCGTTGTTTACTACCATGTTGGCCGTCGATTGGCTATAAGCGTCTCAGTCTTATCGATCATAGCCACAGTTATTCTGTTAAATGAACTGCTTATCAGCAATTTTGATATTGATTACGTTGCTCATTACACAAGCTTGGAGACACCATTCATTTACAAAATTACTGCAGTGTGGGCTGGGCAGGCCGGATCTTTATTGTTCTGGTTATTCATCCTTTCTCTTTATAGCATTGTTGCCATTGTGCAAAATGCCAAAAAACTCCAACAAATGATGCCGTGGGTGATATTAGTGTTAGTCTTTGTCCAATTGTTTTTTCTGACAATGACTAATTTTATAACCAATCCCTTTGAGCCAACAACTGCGAATTTTGTTGTTGCCAATGGGAATGGGCTAAATCCACTTTTGCAAAATGCCACTATGGCGATCCATCCTCCCATGCTTTATTTAGGTTACATTGGGTTCACCATACCGTTTGCGTTTGCTATTGCCGCTTTAATTCTTGGCGATTCGAGTTCACTTTGGATTCGAACCATACGGCGCTGGACGCTCGTATCCTGGCTATTTCTTAGCGCTGGTGTCATTTTGGGCGGATGGTGGGCTTATGAAGAATTAGGCTGGGGCGGTTATTGGGCTTGGGATCCGGTTGAGAATGCTTCATTCATGCCCTGGCTGACCAGCACTGCTTTTATTCACTCTATCATGATCCAGGAAAAAAAGAACATGCTGAAAATCTGGAATATGATCTTGATCATTCTCACATTTACCCTCGTGATATTTGGGACGTTTATGACACGCAGCGGTATAATGTCATCCGTACACGCATTTGCAGAATCGTCTTTGGGACCACTTTTCCTTGGATTTGTTTTCTTAATTCTCGTGGGTTCAACTGCCCTTGTGCTCTATCGGCGATCAACTTTTAAAGCAGACCGCAGGATGGAATCGTTTTCCTCTAGGGAAAGTGGTTTTCTGTTCAATAACGTAATTTTTATCGTTATTTGTTTTACGGTATTCTGGGGAACTATTTTCCCGGTATTATCGGAGGCAGTTAGAGGGACTAAGATCACAGTCGGCCCACCGTTTTTCAACCAGATTAATATTCCAATTGGACTTCTTTTACTTTTACTAACAGGCGTTGGTCCACTGTTGGCTTGGCGAAGAACATCTAAAGCTGGATTTCTTAAAAACTTTACTATTCCCATTCTTCTTGCTGTGGTCGGTGGCTTGGTAATATGGACATTCGGTTTGAAGGGCTATGTTTTAATCGCAGGAGTACTGATAATATTCGTAACAGCAGCGATCATTGAGGAATTCGCTCGCGGAATTTCAGCGCGCATGCGCCGTTTTGAGGAATCCATTTTGATAGCATTTACTCGTATGGTGCGGAAAAATCGCAGCAGGTATGGTGGCTACATTGTACACATGGGTATCGTATTTATTTTTGTGGGTTTTACAGGAAAAGCCTTTGATCTGGAAAAGGAAGTTGGTTTGCATGTTGGTGAAAGTGACCATATTGGTAAATATAATTTTGAACTGAAAAATATTAGAGATTCAGAACGTCCAAATCATTTTGCCTGGATTTCTGACGTCAGGATCACTGATCGGGATGGGAAATTCATAACAAATTTACACCCCGAAAAAAGAGTCTATTTTCATCGTCATCCAAATCCCGACCGCAGACAACCACATTCAGAATTGGATATATATTCAACGATAAATCAGGATATTTATTCAGTATTTACCGGAGTAGACTCAGAACAGGGAATTGCTTACTTAAAAATTATGATCAACCCGCTGGTGTGGTGGGTCTGGTTTGGCGGCTGGGTTCTTGTTGCCGGGACGCTGATTGCACTCTGGCCAAGAAAGGAGGCTTAGGATGGATTTGATAAACGGGTTAATAATTATCGCCGTCTTTGCTGGAACAGTAATATACTCCGTTCAGCCGTTAATTCATCCTGTGAGCGAAAGCATTAAGGAACAAGATGATGATATAGCCTCGTTAAAAATCAGAAAGAGAATCCTGTACAGAGCAATAAAAGAACTTGAAATGGATTACGAAGTGGGCAAATTCTCTGATGATGACTATAACAAATCTCGTCTTGAATTGAAACGTGAAATATCCGAGATCATTGTTACTTTACGTAACACTAAGAAATAATTTGACACAGTTCATTGTTATTCACAGCCTCCAATCTCTTTAAATCATTTTACTATCGGCCGGTAATCGACGATCTATCATTTTCTATTCGGCAAGGTGAAATGGTAGCACTCATGGGTAAAAACGGTGCCGGAAAGTCTACGTTATTAAGAATGTTATCGGGATTAACTAGCATGGATCGTGGTACCGTCACTGTTAACGGGCAAACATTAAAAAGTGGAAATCCGAATGCCCGGAATGATATCTTGTATCTCGGTCATAGCCCAGGAATGTATGCTCAGTTAACAGCGGTTGAGAACCTGTCTTTTGCAATGAAATTGTATAGAGAGCCGAAAAATTATGACCTGATCAATGATACATTGGATAATTTAAAATTAGCCAATCAATCAAACGAACCGATCCTGGTATATTCACAAGGAATGCTGCAAAGACTCAAACTTGCTTTGGCACAGGTAATCCCGTGGAAATTTCTCCTGTTCGATGAACCATTAAATGGTTTGGATGTAGCTGGACAATCTTTAGTGGAAGGGATTATAAACAAATGGAATGAAAAAGGAAGAACCATGCTGTTTGTTGTCCATGATGTGGAATGGGCCATTGAAAACTGCCAGCATATCCTGTTGCTGCATGAAGGGAAGATCGAATTGAAGTTAGCGTGCACTGAGGCTGACAAGTCGGCAACAAAAAAGACTGCGTTGAAGGTATTGCAATAATCATGTTCTTCACGTTATTAAAGAAAGAATTACTTATTGAACTACGTTCAAAAGAGATCAGTGTTTCAATGCTGGCCTTTGGTTTGACAGTGATACTGACATTTTCATTCGCTTTTAACGTATCACCGAGTTTGTTTAAGTCATTTGCTCCGGGATTGTTTTGGATCATGATTTTATTTGTAACCGTTTTGGGACTTTATCGAATTTTCGCGTTTGAGAAGGAATTCGACGCGTTCAGCCTCATGATTTCAGCGCCTGTGGACCGGGGATTGATTTTTATTGCAAAATGGGTAAGCGGTGTAATTTTTCTACTATTATCAGAATTATTGATCCTTCCACCGTTTATTTTGTTTTTACAGTTAAATATGAATGTATCTTGGGTA
>JAZGBQ010000104.1:0-3599 GCA_036476435.1 Fidelibacterota bacterium | reverse complement strand
GTTACGATGTGCAGCAATGGATTTTACTTGATTACATCGATGTGGTCGTCCACATATTTAAGACCAGTGAGAGAAATTTTTACATGCTCGAGAAACTCTGGGGTGACGCACCGTGTAAGGAAATAACTGATGAATTTGAAAAAACGACTGACCCGAGAACTGGCTGAAGCGACCAATTCAGCATTCTCTATCGATCATCTGCCTCCGATTCATATATCTCCTCCAAAAAATCCAACATTTGGGGATCTCTCATCCAACCTGCCATTACTAATCGCTAAGTTGGTGAATGAAAATCCCATCGCTGCCGGTGAGCGATTAAAATCCAGCCTGAAGATTGATCCGGCTATTGTCACTAAGGTCTCCATAACCAAGCCGGGATTCATCAATTTTCATATTAGCCCATTATATTACCAGTCACTTCTGCAGCGCATCCTGGACGGTGTAGACGGATTCCAGGGAGGTGTTGTTACCGGCAAAAGTAAAAAAGCCATCGTTGAATTTGTAAGTGCCAATCCTACTGGTCCTTTATCAATCGGCCATGGCCGGCAGGCAGTACTTGGCGATTGTGTAGCAAATATCCTGGCATGGCATGGCTACAAAATCACGAGGGAATATTATTACAACGACGCGGGTCGACAGATGCGTCTACTCGCAGATAGCGTTGAAGCACGATACAGAGAACAGGTTGGTGAAACGATGGATTTTCCCGAAGATGGATACCAGGGTGATTATATCAGGGACTTAGCTAAAAATATTTTGGAGGAATTCGGAAACAAGCTGACATTAAATGACCCTGTTTTCAGATCATATTCCGAAGATAAAATTTTCCGTGAGATTAAAGCTGTTCTGGAATCAATCCACATCAATTTCGACAATTTTGCCAATGAACGTGATTATTATGAATCAGGAGCGATCGACACTGTCATTAAAAAACTACGGGACAAGGACCTGATTTACGACGCAGACGGGGCAACCTGGTTTCGAGTGACTGCCCTTGGAAAACCGCAGGATCGCGTGCTGATTAAGAGTTCCGGAGAGCCTACTTATAGATTGCCGGATATTGCTTATCATATTCACAAAGTAGAACGGGAATTTGATCTGATCGTGGATATATTTGGAGCAGATCACCAGGATACTTTTCCTGACGTCCTGGCAGGAGTTGAAAACCTGGGATATCCAACAGAGCATATTAAAGTTCTCATTCACCAGTTCGTGACCCTGACAAAAGGCGGGGAAAAGGTCAAAATGTCAACCAGAAAGGCAACCTTTGTGACCCTTGAGGAATTAATCGACCGCTTTGGACCTGATGTTGTCCGCTATTTTTTCATCATGCGCGGCATGAACAGTCATTTAAATTTTGATATGGCCCTGGCCGCCGATCAATCCGAGAATAATCCGGTTTATTATTTACAGTATGCTCATGCGCGTATATGTAATATCATAAAACACGGAGAACGTGAAGGTGTGAAATCTATCACTGGTTTTACCAAGGAAAAGCTCGAACATCCTTCTGAATTGGCTCTCATAAGATCGCTGGCAAACTTTCCCGATGTTCTTGATTCGGTACTTGAAACACTCGAACCCCAGGTGGTAGCCAATTTCCTGCAATCACTGGCTACCCATTTCCATAAGTTTTACGCCGATTGCCGGGTTATCACGAGTGACAAGCACCTTTCAAAGGCACGTTTAGCACTTGTTTCCGCTGTGAAAGCAGTTCTTGGAAATGGCCTGGATATTCTGGGAATCCATGCCCCGTCAAAAATGTAATTAATATTCAATCTGTTTTGACCTCGCCCGATATATACACAATAGCAATATTGGTTACGTAAGTTTCTAATCCTTTCCCGGTCATTCTACACCTGTATTTTCTGTAATGCTGTGATGGCTGCGCTATTAAGAAACATTACAATTGTGATAATCAACAAAAGTAACACAGGAATAATTTTCTTATATCTAATGTATATATCTTGATTATCTCTGTTCATGGTATTCATCTTCTATGTTGACGCCCCAAATATTATCTTTTGATTGAATTCCATCAACGATATTGTCCACTGCAACCATTGCAGTTAACATTGAGTGATCCTGATTATTGTAACGGTGCATCCCGTTTCGACCTATAAGGAAAAGATTATCAATTGCATCTGTAAATAATCTTATTTCATTAAATCGATCGTAGGTGCCAAAATATGCAGGATAAGTTTTCGGCATTCGAATAATTGTTGAATCAAGAACATCATTTACATCAATGATATTAATATGTTTTAATTCTTTTATAGCAAATTCAATAAAATCATCATCACTTTTTTCCCACAATTCATCCCCTTGATTACAGAAATATTCTAAACCCATCCATACGGTTTCAGGGTCTTTAACCATATAGGGACTCCAGTTGTTGAAAATTTGCAGTCTTCCAACCTTGACATCTGGTTCCTGGATATAAATCCAATTATCAGGCAGCATAGTTTTCACACTGTGGTCGCGTTTTGTTTTAACATTCAGTGCTTTAAGCAGGAGACCAACAGTAATAAAATCCCTATACACCAGGCCATCAGCGATTGATTTAACATCATCCGGAACTAAATCGCCTCGCATGGATCGAATTAGCTCCTTTACCGGCATTGTTGAAAAAAAATAATCTCCATTATAGGTTTTCTCTTTTTGGGTTTCGCAGTCAATAACAGTTAAAGATTTTACCTTATTATCAATAATTGTAAGTGCTTTAACATGATGGTTTAGATATAACTCACCACCTCTTGACTTAATTTGACGCGCGGTTTCCTGCCACATTTGACCGGGGCCAAATTTTGGGTAAAAAAATCGCTCAATTAAACTAGTTTCTGTTCCTTTCTGACTAATACTTTTATCTTCTATAAAAACTTTTTTCATCGCATGTATAAGTGTTTTCGTAATAGAAATGCCTTTTATGCGTTGCGCACCCCATTCTGCGGATATATCTGAGCATTTTGCACCCCATACCTTTTCAGTATAATCTTTGAAAAAAGTATTATAAAGCTCTCTTCCAAAACGATTAATCATAAAATCTTCTAATGTATTCTCATTCTTTTTTGGAAATACTACGGCATAGGTATAACTAAACAGAATTTTTATCATCCTGATCACACCAAGGTTTTTAATAGTATCTAAAGAGAGCGAGATAGGATAATCGAAAAAACTTCTTAAATAAAATATTCTTGAGAGACGAGATCGAATGAGCATTACAAGATCCGTTTCATCCGGATTGGGTCTATTTTCCCCAGCTTTAATGATTGTTTTTTTCTTTTGATAGGCAATTTCTATATTTTTATTAGAACTTGACTGTATGGGCATCATATTAGTCCACCATTCCATCACACGGTCTGATTTAGAAAAAAATCGGTGGCCACCCGCATCAATATGATTTCCTTTATAGTTAATCGTTTTTGCTATACCACCAACATCTGATTCCTTCTCGAAGATTATGGGTTTGATATTGGTTTTTTCTAATAATTCATAAGCTGCTGTTAAACCAGCTGGGCCAGCACCAATAATTAATGCAATTTTTTGATCCATTTTGTCATTCTTACCTGAATAATATAAATTTTCTCATGAAAAAATTC
>JAZGBQ010000103.1:0-6054 GCA_036476435.1 Fidelibacterota bacterium | reverse complement strand
TTGTAATGATATCATCCACTATTCCTACAACCAAACCATTTATTGGTTTTTTCCATTTAATGGAGTTTTCTATATTTTTTTTTCTTTTTTTCAGATTCAAGCGTGTCTGCGATTGTGTTGATTTGAATTTTACTAGAACTTTTTGTGAATAATTAATTTGCCATTCATCCGCCAAGGTTTTTGCGATCCAATGGGATTGATTATAACCGCGCTCTCGCTTTCTTGAAGAATGCAAAGGTACCGGTGTGATAAGATCTATTTCACCGGCAATATTACCGGGTAATATCTGCGCTGCAATTCTGGCAAGATCTGCCCCCGCCCGAGCATGATCTTCGTATTTCAAGGCATTAATAATCTCTTTCAATCCCTTATCGTAAACCCAAACGGAATACATCTCGTCAATGCCCGTGTAATAATTAATTCTCCCTACTCGATTTGAATCGCCAATGAATTCCAAGGCCCTAATGCAGCCCTTGCATATACATTCCGCAACACCTTCGGAAAGTTCACCACACACAAGGCATTTATTTGGATATAATAAATCTTGAATAATTCGATAAAATGTCATTTTAAAAAGATTTACAATTCACAAATATCACGTAATACCGTTCTCCAATTTAGCCTTGTGCTACCAACCTTCAAATGATATTAAGACGTGTAATATTGCTTTCACACATAATTTTACATGCCTAATCTCCGTTAATGCTTGAACCAAAAATACAGGTAACACAAAGACTGGATTTTCAGGATCTCATGCTCAACAGGGTCCATGAAATATTATTGGTCGCAAGTCCTTATGACGCATTCATATTAGAGGAAGACGGACGCTTAACCGAGCAGATTCTTCATGAATACCTGGATATGAATTTCCATTATGCGCCTCGAGTCTGGCAAGCTGATACCGCGAGTTCCGCCCTCGCCATGCTGAAAAAACGAGATTTCGATTTAATCATAGTTATGCTGCATTTAGCTGATATGGACACAGTCTCATTGTGTTCCGCAATTAAACAAGACTTCCCGGCGAAACCAATTATTTTACTTGCCTTGGATGAATCCGAGGTGAGGAATTTGCCACAGGCTAATCTTAAAAAATATATTGAAAAAATTTTTATCTGGTCAGGAAACTCAAACGTATTCCCAGCAATCATGAAATATATCGAAGACAAACAAAATGCATATCGTGATATTATTCAAGGTGATGTACGAACCATAATTTTCATTGAAGATAGCCCTCGTTATTATTCTATTATCCTGCCCCTGATTTACAAAGAAATCATGTACCACACCCGAGTATTGGTAGACAAGAGTTTAAATGTTACGCAGCGACTGCTGCACTTAAGGGGAAGAGTCAAAATTCTCGTGGCTGATAATTACGAAAGCGCCGTGGAATACTTCGAAAAATATCGTACTCATGTTTTAGGCATAATCTCAGATATAAGGTTTCCTAAAGATGACAAATTAGATAAACAAGCGGGCATTAAATTCACTGAATATGTTAGGTCTGTGGAACCATATATACCTGTTATATTGCAATCTTCACTACAGAAACACGCAGAGCAAGTCAGCGCTATAAATGCGCATTTTCTGAATAAACAATCAAGAACATTATTACAGGATATTCGCGATTACCTTATTCATAATTTTGGATTCGGCGATTTTGTATTTCATACACCTAAAAAGAAAGAAATCATTCGTGCAACAGATTTGCAGACACTACGAGAATCACTAGAAAAGATATCCATGCAATCGCTGTTATTTCATTCCCGTGGAAACCATTTTTCAAATTGGCTGGCAGCAAGAGGTGAATTCGATCTTGCGGCTGCTATCCGGCCTGTCTACGTCGAAGATTTTAACAAGCCGGAGGAACTTAGGCAATTTATCATCAAAGCTATTGACCAGGTCATCGATCGAAAACGTTTGCTGCAGATCGAGGAATTTTCAATCCTTAATTTCAAACATCCTACAAATTTCACAAGAATTTCGGGGGGTTCTCTCGGAGGTAAGGCTCGTGGCCTAGCATTTATGAATACCATTTTAGATAATTCCGGATTAAAGGATAAATATGAGAATGTTACAATTCGAATACCAAGAATTGTCGTCATAGGAACTGATGAGTTTGATCAATTCATGGATCAAAATGACCTATGGAAAAAAACCATTACTGACCTACCTAATGAAGAGATTCTTGAATTATTTTTAAATGGAACGCTTCCTGAAGACCTAACCCAGGCAATTGATCATTTCATTGCGAATGTTAACTATCCAGTAGCAGTACGATCTTCAAGCTTGCTCGAAGATTCTCAATATCAGCCCCTGGCAGGGATGTATTCAACTTACATGCTTCCAAACTCATCTTCAAAAAAAAGAGATCGATTTAATCAGCTTTGCGAAGCTATCAAACGTATTTATGCTTCTATTTTCTTCAGTGAGCCTAAGGCTCTTATTGATCGATCCGGACATCGACACACCGAAGAAAAGATGGCAGTAATAATAATGGAATTGATAGGAAAGAATCATGATAACAACAGGTATTATCCTACTTTTAGCGGGATAGCAAGGAATATTAATTATTATCCAGTGTCGTACATGAATCGTGAGGAAGGGTATGCTTCAATAGCGGTGGGCTTCGGACGAACTGTTGTAAGTGGAGAAAATTCACTAAGATTTTCCCCAGCTTACCCAACAATCATACCGCAAAATTATTCTGTAAAATCGACTATTGAATCTTCTCAAAACTCATTTTACGCCCTGAAGCTTAAGCCAAATCCCAGACTTCTTGAAAAAGGTGAGGATGCCAATCTTGAATCCCACGATCTTGACATTGCAGAATCTGATGGTGAATTATACTGGTCCGGAAGCGTTGTCTCCGCACAAGATGACATGGTTCGTGATTCACTAGATGAAGCAGGGACTAGAGTGATCACGTTTGCTAACATCCTGAAATGGAAAATTTTTCCTTTGACTGATATTTTACAGGATTTGTTGAATATTTGTCAGGTTTCTCTGGGTAGTCCGGTTGAAATAGAATTCGCAGGAAATCTCTATCGCGATAAATCCAAATCTTCGGAATTTTGTCTGCTTCAGATTAAACCTCTGGTAATTGGCGACGCTGCTACGATGGAAACGATTTTGGACCATGCTGATCAAAAAATAATTGGTCAGAGTACCATATCACTTGGAAATGGTATGATTACGGATATCAGTCACATTGTCCATGTTGATCTCGAAACTTTCGAAGTATCAAAATCAACTGAAGTCGCACAAGAGATAGAATATTTCAATACTATGTTAAAGCCTAAAATTCCATATATCCTATCAGGACCGGGAAGATGGGGAACTGCCGATCCCTGGCTGGGTATTCCGGTTGATTGGCAGCAAATATCAGGCGCCAAAGTGATCGTTGAACTAGGAATGGATAATTTACCTGTGGATCCTTCGTTCGGAAGCCATTTTTTTCAGAATATCGCCAGCCTAAGAATCGGGTATCTTACTATTAATCATAAACACAAAGACGAGTGGTACGATCTTAGCAAACTTGTTGATAGCAAGGTTGTAGAAAAACAAACCTATACAAGACTTATAGAACTGGTCCACCCTCTTATCGTAAATATCAATGGAAAAAATGGTGAAGGATTGATCGTTGAATCGATTCCGAATGAGAAAGAAATAATGGATGAACAGGAATCTTCCGGAATATGATAACAGGGGAGATTTATTCAACCTCCCCTCTTTAGCATAAAATTCGTAATTTGGATTTATCTCCGTTACACTACACCCTGATCCAGCATTGCATCAGCAACTTTAATGAAACCTGCCACGTTGGCACCTTTGACGTAATTAATAAAATCACCATCCTTACCATAGGTAGCACATGCTGAATGAATCGATTTCATGATGTTGCCCAGTCGCTGGTCAACTTCATCCCGTGACCAGGAAAGACGCATGCTGTTCTGGCTCATCTCAAGGCCGGAAACCGCAACTCCGCCGGCATTAGCAGCTTTTCCCGGCCCAAACAGGATCTTGCTCTCGAGGAATACATTGATGGCATCAGGGTCAGAAGGCATATTGGCTCCTTCGACAACACATAAGCAGCCATTTTTCACCAACAATTTTGCTTCCTCACCATTCACTTCATTCTGTGTTGCACAGGGTAACGCCACATCACATTTTGCCTTCCAAGGACGTTCACTTTCCCAATACTCCACTCCGTATTTGTCTGAGTACACCTTGATCCGCCCCCGTTTGATATTTTTCAATTCCATAGCAAATGCAAGTTTATCGGAATCAATTCCATCAGGGTCATAAATGGTTCCATTAGAATCGGACAGCGTCACGGGTCTGCCACCAAGAAGCAGGACTTTTTCAGCTGCATACTGGGCAACGTTACCGGATCCGGAAATTGCTACAGTTTTTCCGGAGAAATCTTCGTTCCGGGTATTGAGCATTTCCTGGGCAAAATAGACCGCCCCATATCCAGTTGCTTCAGGACGAATCAGGCTTCCGCCCCATTTTAATCCTTTACCTGTTAAGACACCGGTAAATTCATTACGAATCCGTTTGTATTGTCCGTAAAGAAAACCGATTTCACGCCCACCAACACCAATGTCCCCTGCAGGTACATCCGTGTCAGGACCTATATGGCGAGATAATTCAGTCATGAATGACTGGCAAAAACTCATTACTTCATTATCTGATTTACCTTTTGGATCAAAATCCGAGCCGCCTTTACCACCTCCCATTGGAAGCGTGGTCAAACTATTTTTGAAAACCTGTTCAAATCCTAAAAATTTTAAAATACTCAAATTCACTGATGGATGGAATCGCAGACCTCCTTTATAAGGTCCGATCGCCGAATTGAATTCTACTCGGAAACCTCTGTTGATCTCTACCTCTCCGCGATCATTCCGCCAGGGCACGCGAAACATGAGCACACGTTCCGGTTCCACAATTCTCTCAAGGATTCTATTTTGCATATAATGAGGATGTTCTTTTAAATAATCCCAAAGTGATTCCACTACCTCTTCAACAGCCTGATGAAATTCATTTTCACCCTGGTTTTTTGTTTTAACATCCGCCATGAATTCTTCAACTGAGGAATACATATTCCGATTCTCCTGTTTAATTGAAAAATTGTTAATTCCGGTTTCAATAGTACCCTAAAAATTACGTAATAATTCTGTCCTAACTCTATCTATTTTGGAATTTTTAAGATATTTTTATTCTCTTAAAAGAGAATATTACCGTTGGTTTTTGTTCAATCAACCAAGTAATTTTCCGACCCCGATTTTTCCCATTGATCGGGATAGTATGGCGGGGTAGCTCAGCGGTTAGAGCAGTGGCTTCATAAGCCATGTGTCGGCGGTTCAATTCCGCCCCTCGCTACATAATTGAGTTTTATTTATTTTCAATCTACGATTATTTGTTTAATCCATAATTTGTAGAACTGAGTAAATATCAATAATTTACTATCAACAAAAACCAAGGAGTCAGTTAATGAAAAAAATATTTATAATTCTGTGTATTTTGTTTTCTTCAAATCTTTTCGCCCAGGGGACAACACATTTTAAAAAAGGTGATATGTACGCTCAGGGCAGACTGGCAGTTGGATCTGTATATGGTGCAGGATCAGGGTTTGTTGTGGGCGGTGAACTTGCATTTATGGATGATTTTTTTAATTTGGGTGAACTTCCGTCTACTCTGGGATTAGGGGGTAGTTTTGGCTATTCTTCCTACAGTGATAAATGGACGGGAGGAAAATGGAAATATACCAATATTGTGATACTTGGTAATGCAACCTATCACGCTCCAATAATCGAAAATGATAAATTCGACACATTTATAGTCCTTAGCATTGGAGCGAATCTTGGAAAAGTAACCTATGCAGGTCCATTATCCGTATATAATTCACCAACTCATGGTGGAGTCGTTTTCGGTTCAGCGGTCGGCATGAAATACTTCTTTTCCCCAGGAATTGCTGGTGTTATTGAGTTGGGTTTTGGGATGGGAGTGTTACGCATTGGAATTGATTATAAGCTGAAATGAACATTGTGAGTA
>JAZGBQ010000102.1:0-4269 GCA_036476435.1 Fidelibacterota bacterium | reverse complement strand
GTCCCAATTTCCAAAATATACCTATTCGTACGGATGTTGGAAGAGAGATACGGAAAGCATTTCGAACCCAGAAAAAAGGCTGGAAAATACTTTCTGCCGATTATTCACAAATTGAACTGAGGATTATGGCGCATTTGAGCCGCGATCCCGGGTTGATAAAAGCATTTCAAAATGGTGAGGATATACATTCCAGGACAGCAAGCGATATATATAATATTCCTATTGATGATGTTCAGCCTGGAATGCGTCGGACTGCAAAGGTTGTTAATTTCGCCATTATGTACGGTGCGGGCCCATTCAGAATGAGCCAGGAACTTCAAATACCACAATCGGAATCGAAAAAAATAATCAAATCTTATTTTGAAAAATATTCCGGTATCAGGGATTATATTGATCGTACTCTTGAGCTAGCTCGTGAAAAAGGGTATGTAATGACCATGCTTGGACGGAAACGACCGGTATGGGATGCTGATAGCGATAATCGTATCAGGCGGGAGGCTGCTGCACGGATGGCTATCAATATGCCCATCCAGGGCACGGCTGCGGAAATGATAAAACTGGCTATGATCTCCATTCATGAAAAATTGCAAGCGGATCCTTTTCAAGACTGTAAAATGATTCTGCAGATCCATGATGAACTCCTTTTTGAAGTCCCCGGAGAACTAGTTAATGCCGTATCAAAAATGGTTGTTTCGGAAATGGAAAATGCCCTCCCCCTTTCAGTACCTGTGGTTGTAGATTGTGGCGTCGGTGAATCTTGGTTTGAAGCACACTGATATTGGTCTTGGAAATCCATTGTGAACAATTTGTAATTGATCATTTCTATTGAAAATAAATTTTGTTCAATCAGGGGAAAATTTGATGAAAAATAAATTATTATTTTGGGGTCTACTCACCATCACCATATTCATCGGTTGTTCCCTTAGTAATGTAGATGAGGGGGATTTTGCAACCTGGTCAGTTAAGATCGAGACTCCTTTGTTGAGGACAGCTTTCACAACCGATGAAATGTTTGATGATAATGATCAGATAAATCCGGAACCCTACGGTGACTCAGGTGAACTCATTTACACTTTTAGTGAAATAACGCCAATTGATTTTCCTATTGATACATTCACAGTAACTGTAGACGGCGGTATAGTAGAACCGTTTCCGGTGGAAATCGATCCTATCACCGAGGAGGTGGAGACCATTCCGGAGGAATTTGAGGGTATTAACTTTGTCGTTATCGAAATGTTCTTAGAACCGGATCTGTCCGAATTTAATACTGAACTCGCAGATTCAGTCATTCTCAACTTGACAATAACCGCGACGAATGAAGATGAATGGGAAGAATCAACAGAGGTCACTGATCAAAATATAATTAATGGTGAATATATTTATATTGACGATGCTGAACGGTTGATCAATATTAGACCAACAGAGATCGTAGCTGAAGGACGGTTGAAAGTATATCCATCTGGAGAAGAAGGGGATTTTATTGCTCAGAGTTCTATTCTGGTTAATCTGCACATAAACGCCCCTTTAGACCTGGAAATCACCGATGAAGCAACCTTCGAGATCAGTCCCGAAAAGGTCGACCAAATGGAAACTAATGGACAAATAGAATCCATACGATTATTCGCAGATGTCGATAATCAGATGGAGTTCGGTGCCCTAATTTTAGTTCTAGCTGCCGAGGATACATTATCTTTCGAAGAAGGATCTTCAATCGTCCCCGATACAATTACATCTTTGACGTTAGAACCGGACCGTAAACAATTGATAACCATCGACCTACAACCTGAACAATTCAATATCTTTTTTGAAAACTCTGTATATGTAAAAGGAAATTTGAATCTAATGGGAAATGTCGACGCAATGGGAGATCCGACATCGTCAAAATTCCTGTCAAATGATTCTTTAAAATTGCTGATTTACGGGAGTATCCAGGTACTGATTGATGAAGATGAATCAAGTGACGGGGAGGGTTAATCATGAAAAAATACACAGCTAGTTTATTAGTCACATGCTTAATTGTTTTATCCTTTGCCTGGAGTCAGGTAAATCTGGGACCGAGAATAATTGGCACCGCCGGGACTTTCATGACACAATCGAGAGGCGATGATGTCATCGGATGGAATCCTGCTAACCTTGGTTATCTGGATAACTCAGAATTCACGTTGAGTTTCGGTATAATACCGCTTATCCCATTCCCGAGTTTCGATATTAGTAATAGTGCACTATCTGTAAAATGGCTGGAAGATGGATTTCTCAGTGGTGAATACCTCGATGAGAGTAAAAAGAATGATCTTCTCGATGCATTCCCGGACGAGGATTGGGCATTGAACAGTCAAATGAAGTTCAAATTCCTGGGAATTGCCTCGCACAATTTTGCATTTTCCATAAGTGCTGAATTGAATACAAATTTCGTCCTACCACGGGAAATGCTGGAATTCTTACTTTTTGGCAATCAATTCAATGAATCCATATCACTTGACAATGTGGATGGCAGCGCACAACTTGTTCTTCCTTTTGCAGTTGCTTACGGTACTTCGATGGAGATTCCCTTTCTTGAGGGTAAGGTCGATAGTAATTACATCGGTCTCGGTGTAAAATTTTTATGGGGATTTGCACATGCCGAAATCACGAAATCTGAGGGCAATGTTGTTTCTTCTTTTGATCATGTAACCGGTACCGGGAGTAGTGAAGCTCGGGTTGCCGAGAATGGATTTGGTCTTGCTTTTGACATGGGATGGTCTGGTCAGATAAATGATAAGATAAAAGCTGGGCTGGCGCTGAATAATTTATTTGGATTTATTAGTTGGAGTGACAAGAACGCCAAGAAATATGTATTCGATGTAGACAAAACTGTAGAAGTTCAGGAAGATTATGAAGATACTTTTGAAAAACTTGATGATGCAGCGGTAGATACAAGTTTCTCGATAAGTGGTTATCGAACTTCATACCCAACCTATTTCCTGGCTGGAATTCAATACGAAGTCCAACCTGATCTTGCACTTACTTTGAATTACCGGCAGCATTTTTCAGATCAATTTAATTATAACACCACACCGAGATTATCAGGCGCTGTTCTGTACGATCCCTGGGGATGGATGCCGCTGCGTTTTGGTTTATCGGTGGGTGGCTATGAAGGATTTCAATGGGGGATCGGTTTTGGATTTCATGGTGAAAAATATGCTATTGATTTTGGTTTCGCGCAGGATGGTGGATTTTTCAATTCTTCCCGTGGATTTGCACTCTCAATTGGTCAGCGTTTAATATTCTAACTGTTAAACGATTACCTGCAGGTAAAAAGGTAATTTATGTCTCAGATGAACTGAAATTAGGACTGTAATGGAAGCAAGTATTACTTTAAAGAAAGTCGGTAAGTTATTCAATGAAAGGACGATACTGGCAGGATTAACCTTTGGCATTGAAAAGGGGTCCCTGGTTGCTGTAATTGGTGACAGTGACTCAGAAAAATCAATGCTTCTCCGCATATTGGCTGGATTTGATACGCCGGAATATGGGTCTGTATATATTCATGGAACTGACATTTCCAGCCAAAAAAAAGATATTAGACAGAAGATAGGTTTCGTGCCGCAGGAATCTGATCTGGAACCCTGGCTTACTGTGCGGCAGAACATTCAATTCATAGGCGCCCTTTACCATGTTGATAAACGCACTCGTAGCAAGCGAATTGAGAACATCGGTGATCAGTTAGAACTGCATGGTGATCTAGATACTCCTGTAATTCGATTAACGAAAGGTGTTTTGAAAAGAGCCATGTTATTACGCGCATTGATCCACGATCCGTCAATATTGATCCTCGACGACCCGTCAAGCTCGCTGGATCCTGGATCAAAAGAATTGATTTGGAACGTACTTGGTCGGTTACGAGGATCAAAAACTATTGTATACGTAAGTAAATCTTATTCTGAGGTTGAGAAGTATCATGACCGGATCTTGCTGCTTGAGGAAGGAAAAGTAGTAGTAGATGGTAATATTGAAAAATTGAGAAAAAGTGCAGAGGGTTTGCACAGATTCAGTTTCGAATTTGAAAATCCTTCAAAAACATTAGTGACGAGGTTGATGGCAATTCCCAATCTTATATCTTCTGAAATGCAGGGTAACAATTTCGTATGTTATGGGACTGATCTGATGATTATATCAAAAATCCTCGACATTGCTAATAAAACAACGCTCAATAACATTGATATTAATAAGTTCGGTTTACCGGAAATTGTTGAATCCCGAAAATTGCAGGAATTCGAGGAATGATAATTC
>JAZGBQ010000101.1:0-2462 GCA_036476435.1 Fidelibacterota bacterium | reverse complement strand
GCATGTTTATCCACCAATCCTAAATAGTCTAATTCAGAAATTGCCAGTTCTCTAATCAATTCATCAGGGCTCTTCCATAATTCTTCATGCTGAAAGACAAAATATTCAACACTTAGGGCTGTTTTATTTTTAGCTCCTACCATTGCCTTTGAAAAGTTATTGTAATTTGCGACGCGTGCCGTCTGGACCTCGGGCGAATGGATATATATCCATTGATCTGGGAAAAAATTGTCACCATGTACGAGTAAGTTAACTGTAATGTGTTCACGATAATAAAGCGTATCCGCAGCTTGTTGAATTGGCTTCGATTCCGCTGGATTGAGCATTTTAAAAAAATGAGTCATCGGAATACTATTAAAGAATTGTTTGGCGGTAATCCGTATTTGTTGACCATCAGGATCAATTACATCGATTGACTCGATAATATTATTCTGCTGATTGAAAGAAACAACCCGACTATTTAACATGACGTCAGCACCTCGAGATACTACTTTATCGCACATGACCTCATACATCTGTCCAGCTCCCAAAACTGGGTAATCAAACTGCTCAACCAAAGTTTTTATAGAATTGGAGCTATGAACAAAAGAGCTCTTAAGCAACTGAATAATATCCAACCCCTTGATCCGCTGGGCAGCCCATTCAGCGCTAATCTGATGGCATGGTATCCCCCACACTTTTTCTGTGTATGTTTTAAAAAAAGTCTCATATAATTTCCTACCAAACTTCTGCGTTATCCATTGTTCAAAATTGGTAGGTTCATCTTTTCGACCAAATTTTGTAGAAATAAATGAGAGCATTACACGTAGCGATTCATTTAGGCCTAATTTGACTGCTACGTCAAGAGGTTTGATAGGATAATTGAAATATTTATTGTTGTAAATGATTCGTGTCAAACGTTTCACCGGTCTAAAATCTGCACCTAGGGTTTCATGCCAAAGTTTATTGATCTCGTTGTTTTTGGTAAAAAAGCGATGGGGCCCTACGTCAAATCTTGCATTCCCAAATAGTTCTGTCCGTGCCAGGCCTCCTACGACTTTATTACGATCGATAATTAGAATATCCGTAACTCCATTCTTCGCCAGTTCAATTGCGGCTCCCCACCCTGCCGGGCCCGCACCTAATAGACAACAATCATAAGATCCTAAATTCATTCGTAATATCTCCGGGATTAAACTGTTTTTTTAATAATCAATATTTAGAAAGGACAAGGGGTCACTGGCTTGTTTTAACAACGCTTGTGAGTTCAATTCATAAGCTACGGACTCTTCTAAACCTCATGCTCTAAATAATACTTTCGGAAATGCTGCTTTGAGCTCAGTGAATTCCTCGGAGCTCAACTTACTAGAATGTGGATGTCCTTCCCGCCAGTTATCACCCCACCACCAGGTGGATAAGTTCGCCTCCGGTGCGTACTTTGGCTCCAGCGCCATATTTTTCCTGGAGTCTCACTTCGTGGCGAATCTCATTTTCAGTTTTGACCACGACACCGGCCGCATTCGGATGGGAGTGGAAACCGATGAACAGGCCTGCCGTAATCCTCCGCAAACCAGCTTAACTTAATCACAACACAGCATCTAATCGATTCGGTTTGGAGAATTCCAGAAAAACCGGGTCAGCCCGAGATCGGTGCCAAACCAGATATGATTGCCATCTGGTAAAATGGCGTTGATATGGTTATCTATCAAACCGTCTTCAATATTAAAAGTGCGCCATGATTTGGTCTTGCGATTGTATTTCATGACGCCCTGGTCGGTGCCGGCCCAGACCGCTTTTTTAGTCGCAATAACTCTGTTAATACGGGTCCTTGGAAAAAACCTTCCCTCTGGCACGCCTCGCCACTCCTGCTTTTCGACGTCAAAAACATCGATGCCTTCCAAACTGCCAAACCAAATTTCATTTTCATAGCGCGAAATTGATTTGATTACATTCGTCGTCGGGCCGCCGATTTCATCGCTGAATCCACCTTCTCGCTTGTTAGTATCATATTCATAAATACCTTGATTGGTCGCCGCCCAGAGGAGATTTTCCATCAATTCCAAATCATAGACTTCAACTATAGTTAGATTCCCCGGACTGACAGGCGAAATTTTTAGGCTGTCCTTTTTTCCCAGGCTATTTTTTACTATCCGATCGATGCCATTGGCCGTGCCAACCCAGATGGTTGAATCGTCTGTGACGGTATCAAAAATAATATTGTCCGAAAGACCGTCAAAACGATCGTAGGTCTTCCAATTGCCGCTTCTGGTGGAATAAAGAGACAATCCATAGCCGGTTGAAAACCAAATAGTGTCACCGTCCACAGTAATTGAATTAAATTCGTCGCTGGTGAGTTCGAAAATGCTTCTTTGATCATAGGTCTTCCAGGTGTCCCGATTCAAATCCCAGGCAGCAAGACTCTGCTGACTTTGATTGCTGCCCTTTGCACTTGCAATCCATAAAACTTCATTATGAAAATTTAG
>JAZGBQ010000100.1:0-6090 GCA_036476435.1 Fidelibacterota bacterium | reverse complement strand
CGAACGCGGGGAATATCGAATTGTAGGGGATCCTGGTGACGATTTTCCTTTGATGCTTATGGAAGAAAATATGAGCAGTTTTGAAATTCAGCAAAAAATAGCCCAACAAATGATTGATAAGTGTATTTTTGCGGTATCTCATGACGAACTTAGACCCGCTCTTATGGGAGTTCTTTTTCAGATCAGCTCTGGTGAATTAAAACTGGTTGGCACAGACGGACACCGCCTTTCCAGAATAATAAAAAATGATTTTAATTTTATTGGGGAAGATGCAGACTTGATCGTGCCAACGAAGGCGCTTACTCTTCTGAGCAAAAATATTGATCAATCTGAAGATTTACTCAAAATTGAATTTAGTAAGAATTATATAATATTTGATTTGGAAAATCTCAGGATTTATTCTCGACTTGTAGACAGTGAATATCCGGATTACGAAGGTGTTATTCCTCATGATAATAAGAAAGAAGTTTTTGCTGATACTGCTCAGCTACTTAGCAGCATTCGGCGCGTTTCCATTTTTTCGAGTACCCTTACTCGTCAGGTTCAGTTTTCCTTGGGTGATGGTAAAGTGGAAATTTCATCACAGGATATTGATGTAGGTGGAGAAGGTCGGGAAAAATTGGATGTGGAATATGTTGGGGATCAATTTGATATTGCCTTTAATGCACAATATCTTCTGGACGTTGTTAGGCATGTTGATACGGAAAGAACGAAAATTTTGTTGAGTTCTCCTATTACAGCTGCGATAATACTACCTGTTGAACAAAATGAGGGTGAAGATCTGCTAATGCTTCTTATGCCGGTAAGATTAAATGAATATTATGAAGCGGAATCACCAGTCGAAGAAGAACCGGCGTCTACGGATGAAACTAGTTATCCCAGTTAGAAAATATGGGGTAAATATTTGATTTTAAGGTCTTTAGAGCTCGAGAGGTTTAGAAATTTTACACACAAAGAAATTGAATTTTGTGATGCTATTAATGTTATCTATGGATTGAATGGATATGGAAAGACAAATCTGCTTGAGGCAATTTCAGTCGCATGTTTGAGCAGAAGTTTCCGAACCAGAAACGACAATGAACTAGTGCATTTTGAAGAAAGTAATTTTAAAATTTTGGCTGACATAGGCCTTGACGGAGGCCTTGAAAAAAGAATTCAGATATCCTATAACTGCGATCATGGAAAAGAAATTCTGATTAATCACACGAAAACTAAATCAATTGCTGAACTCGTTGGTTCCTTTCCGATTGTGGTAATGGCGCCGGAAAGTGACTCCGTAACCACAGGCCCTCCTCAGGAAAGAAGACGATTCCTAAACATTCTATTATCACAAATTGACAGAGAATATCTTAAATTATTGCAGGATTACGTTCGCATATTGAAGCAAAGAAATAGACTATTGCAGAATGCAAGAGAGAACCGCTATAAATTTTCTGAGAAAGTTCAGCCCTGGAATGAAAAGTTATATACCATATCCAGAACAATTACGGAAAAGCGAAGCTTACTTTTAAAGGAGCTAGAGAAATCCGCTACGCCAATTCACATGGAGATAACTTCTCATCTGGAAAGATTCTCTATTCAATACAGACCATCATTCAATCTTGAATGGGATAAGTTTGAGAAATTTGAAGAAATTCTTAATAAGAACATAAATTTAGAGATTGTAAGAGGCGCGACAATGGTCGGACCACATCGGGATGAAATTCAATTTTTTCTTAATGGAAAGGAGTTGCGAAAATTCGGGTCGCGGGGACAACATCGATGCTGCCTTTTGGCAATCAAAATTGGCGAATACAAATTATTGCAGGAAAAAAGATCTGAAACTCCCATCTTTCTCTTGGACGATGTATACAGCGAAATTGATGAGGTCAGGGAAAAGGCCCTGAATGATTATTTTTTAGATTTGAAACAGATTTTTCTAACAACTCATGAAAGCGATATTAAACTTGATACAAAACCCGAATTTGGAAAAGAAATCAAATACTATCATATTCAGGATAACTCTTTTGCTTACAAAGAAATGATTTCCTAAAAACATTAGTATAAGATTATGAAGAAAAACAGCTTTCGTCAACTGAGTCAAATCTTGGATGTCCTTGTTCGGAAACATGGAGTTGATAGAAAACTAAAAGAATACCAGGCTTTAAGTGATTGGAATGACGTTGTTGGCACGAAAATTTCTAAAATCTCAAAAGTAGTCAAAATCTCCGATGGGAAATTATTTATTGAAGTGTCGAATTCTTCCTGGCGAGCCGAACTTCTATTGATGAAACCACAAATAATACAAAAAATCAATAAACGAATAGGGACGCAGGTCTTGAAAGATATCGTATTTGTTTAAAGGGATAAGCTATAATGGAAGTAGTAAAAGAGAAGAACACTCCTTTGGATAATAAATATAGCTACGATGCGGGCAAAATTACTGTTCTAAAAGGGCTAGAGGCAGTTCGTAAACGCCCTGCAATGTACATAGGTGATTTGTCCACCCGCGGATTACATCACCTGGTTTACGAGGTAATTGACAACAGCGTAGATGAAGCCATGGCAGGGTTCTGCTCCAGGATTGAATTGACTCTGCATTCTGATGAAAGTATTACAGTTCTTGATAATGGCCGTGGCGTTCCAGTGGATATGCATCCTGTCCAGAAGCGGCCGGCCGTTGAGGTTGTCATGACCATGCTTCATGCAGGGGGCAAATTCGATCATACTTCCTACAAAGTTTCAGGGGGGTTGCATGGAGTAGGTGTTTCCGTAGTAAATGCACTGTCGGAATGGCTGGAAATTGAGGTTTATCGTGATGGCAAAATTTACTATCAACGCTACAAAAGGGGTGTTCCGGAAGAGGACCTAAAGGTAATAGGGGAAAGAAAACAAACGGGAACCAAAGTCCATTTTCTTCCGGATTTGCAAGTTTTTAAAAAGATTAACTTTCAGTACGATATACTAATTCAGAGAGTGCGAGAACTGGCATTTCTTAACTCGACTGTCAAATTCTTAGTCAAGAATGAGAAGGACGGCCAACAGGAGGAGTTTCATTATGAGGGGGGACTGGTTGAATTTATCCGTTATTCGGAGGAAAACAAAAACCCTCTCCACAAAGATCCCATCTATTTTAATGGTAATCGTGAGGATGTTGATGTCGAAATCGCATTGCAATATGACGATTCCTATACGGAGAATATATTTTCTTATGTAAATAACATTCCAACACTAGAAGGTGGAACCCATCTCGTTGGTTTCAAATCGGCCCTTACAAGAACCATAAACACCTATGCCCAGAAAAACAATCTATTGAAAGCCACCGACGTTACCCTTACCGGTGAAGATGTAAGAGAAGGCTTGACAGCAGTGATCAGCACGAAGGTGCTGGAACCACAATTTGAAGGTCAGACCAAAACCAAACTTGGAAACAATGAAGTCAAAGGGATTGTTGAGTCCCTTGCCGGCGAGAAATTGGGAAACTACTTTGAGCAGCATCCACCGGTACTGAGAAAAATTGTCGAAAAATGTGTGGCCTCGGCGCGGGCGAGAGAAGCGGCAAAAAAAGCGCGGGAATTAACCAGGCGGAAAAGCGCCCTCGAAGGAAGCGGGCTTCCGGGAAAATTAGCAGATTGTTCGATTAGAGATCCCGAACATGCTGAAATCTACCTGGTTGAGGGAGATTCTGCGGGGGGATCGGCAAAACAGGGCCGGGACAGGAGATTTCAAGCTATCCTGCCGTTGAAAGGTAAGATTATTAATGTGGAAAAAACACGACTCGACAAGATCTTGGCAAATGAAGAAATTCGCACGCTTGTTACAGCACTGGGCACAGGAATAGGTGCGGACGAGTTCGATCCGGAGAAAGTCCGTTACCACAAGGTAATCATCATGACAGATGCTGACGTTGATGGTGCCCACATTCGCACGCTTCTTTTGACGTTCTTTTTCCGCTACATGAAGGAGCTAATTGAGTTGGGGAGAATCTACATAGCCCAACCTCCTTTGTATCGGATTACGAATGGCAAAGAGGAATTCTATGCATATGACGACGACGAGCGTGTCGAGATTCAAAAAAGAATGAAAAAAGCGGGGACAATTCAACGATATAAAGGCCTTGGTGAAATGAATCCGGACCAATTGTGGCATACAACAATGGATCCCGACAACCGAACAGTTTTACAGGTGACCATCGAAGAAGCATTCGAGGCCAACCATATCTTCAATACATTGATGGGCGACAAAGTTGAACCACGGAGAGAATTCATAGAAAAGAACGCCCGATATGTACAAAACCTAGATGTTTAGTCCAAAAACCAAAGGGAGTCTAATAAAATAATATGGCCGAAAGCAGAGACAAAATTATTCCCATTTTTATTGAAGAGGAGATGAAAAACTCCTATTTGGACTATTCTATGTCGGTAATTGTGGCTCGCGCATTGCCAGATGTTCGGGATGGACTGAAACCTGTTCATCGTCGCGTATTGTATGGCATGCGAGACCTGGGCTTAAATCCGGATCGCCCTTACAAAAAAAGCGCTAGAATTGTCGGTGAAGTCTTGGGTAAGTACCACCCGCATGGAGACACTGCCGTTTATGACACGATGGTTCGCATGGTACAGCCCTTTTCTCTTCGATATCCGCTCGTCGATGGACAGGGGAACTTTGGATCGGTTGACGGCGACTCACCCGCGGCCATGCGGTATACCGAGGCCAGGTTAGCTCCAATTGCATTGGAAATTCTGAGAGATCTAGAAAGAGAAACTGTAGAATTCACCGCCAATTTTGATGAAACATTACAAGAACCAGTCGTTCTTCCTTCCGTTTTGCCAAACTTACTTGTAAATGGAGCCGCAGGAATTGCGGTGGGTATGGCAACAAATGTTCCGCCGCACAACCTTTGCGAGATAATTGACGGATTGACCATTCTTATCGACAAACCGGCTGCGGAATTGCAGGATCTGATGGCTGTAATCCATGGACCGGATTTCCCGACTGGAGCAATCATGTATGGGACAGAAGACCTTAATACCATATATGAGACGGGCCATGGACGACTAGTGCTCAGGGCACGCGTAAGTACTGAAACGAACAAAAGCGGCAGAGAAAGTATTATCATTTCAGAGCTGCCTTATCTTGTCAATAAAGCCAAACTCCAGGAAAAAATAGCCAATTTGGTTCAATTGAAGAAAGTTGAAGGAGTTAGCGACATCCGGGACGAGTCTGATCGAGATGGAATGCGCGTTGTCATTGATCTAAAAAGAGATGCAACGGCAGAGGTTGTTTTGAATCAGCTCTACAAGCATACTCAAATGCAGACAACATTTGGTGTGAACATGCTTGCCCTGGTTAATGGTCAGCCCAAAACTCTCACCCTCAAACAGGCATTACAACACTTTATTGATTTTCGCCAGCAAGTCGTCGTGCGGCGCACGAAATTCGATCTTGATAAAGCAGAAAAGCGGGCCCATATTCTGGAAGGGCTAAAAATTGCGCTTGACAATATCGACGCTATCATTTCTCTAATCAGGAAGTCAAATAATCCTGCCATAGCCAAAGAAAACTTGATGAAACAATTCAAGCTTTCTGATATTCAGGCCCAGGCAATTCTGGATATGCGCCTGCAACGATTGACGGGACTTGAACGAAAAAAGATCGAGAATGAATATCTGGAAACGATAAAAATGATTGCCTATCTGAAAAGCGTTTTGGATAGCAAGGACTTACGGATGAAAATAATCAAGGATGAGCTGGTTGATTTAAAGGAAAAATATGGCGACGAGCGCCGCACAGAGATCTTTCATGATGTCGAAAATTTCGACCTAGAGGATCTGATTGCAGAAGAGGATATGGTAGTTACCATCTCTCATAAGGGATTTATTAAGCGATATCCGGTAACCGGATACCGGAGACAAATCAGGGGAGGAAAGGGCTCCTTGGGCGCGACAAGCTCGGACGAAGATTTTGTTGAGCAGCTCTTTGTGGCTTCAACCCATCACTATGTTCTCTTTATTACCAGCGAAGGGAGATGTTATTGGCTGAAAGTATATGACATTCCACAGTCGGGACGCGCAACCAAAGGCCGCGCTATTGTAAACTTGCTGCAGCTTA
>JAZGBQ010000010.1:0-2256 GCA_036476435.1 Fidelibacterota bacterium | reverse complement strand
ACACCAGCAAGTTGTACGTGTCGACCAGGAATCAACCACAGAAATATCGAAGGATATTCAAAAAACGATATTGAAAAATATTGAAGATACTATCCTTGAGAATGATGCTGTTATACTTGCAGACTATAATAAAGGATTATTTTCAAATCCTTTAATTAAGGCGATTATTGATATTTCAAATTTAAATAAGGTGCCCGTCTATGTGGACCCCAAAAAGAATCACTTTTCTGATTTTAAGAATTCAAGACTTTTTAAACCCAATTTAAAAGAGTTTCAGCAGGCAACCGGTAGTGATTACAAATCAGAGAATTTCATTAAGCAAGGAACAGATTTCCGCTCAAGGATATCGGCAGAAATTGTCCTGATCACGCTTGGTCCGGATGGAATATCACTCTTTACAGAAGACGGCCACATTTCTATTCCTACAAAAGCCCGGAAAGTCCATGATGTGTCCGGGGCAGGAGATACGGTAATAAGTACGTTTGTCCTCGCTGACTTAGGTGATGCAAACCCGGTAGAGTCAGCCACTTTAGCAAACCTCGCAGCGGGCAGAGTTTGTGAAGAAGTTGGCGTAGCACCAATTACTCTTTCAAAATTAGCTGATATAGTTAAAGCCCACCAAAATATCAGTTAATAATTAGATTTTCGATAACGGTCACTTAAATCAGACTGGAAAAAAATTCTGCACAATTTATTTTACATTTTGCGTTTGCAGTTCAGTTGATTATTATAGAATGAAATGTACATTAAAACCAGATCAATAATTTTCATTTTTTTCTTTACAGGAATGTCACTGATAAGTCAAACATTATCCCAGTTTGAACCATTTGACTGGAGCCTCTACCGAAAAGTAGGACCTATCAATTCTATTACCTCAGGATTTGAGTATACTTACATCGCAACACAAGAAGGTGGTATACTTCGTTTCAACCGATTTAGTAATACTTTTAATGAACCAGTAACTGAAGCTCAGGGATTATCATCCAATAGTATACTAGCAGTGCATATCGATCCTGAAACGAATATATTATGGGCTGTAACACAAAATGGCATAGAATATTCTTACACCGGAGAGGCGAATTGGTCCCTGATCCCCTTTGAAAATATCGGGCTGATTGTTGTTCATCGTGGGATTACTATTGGATCATCTTTAGAGCACATTTGGGTAAAAAATGGAAGTAGCTATTTAAAACTGGATAGATCTTCGGGAATATTATTGGGAATTCAACCATCCCCTGCAGAACAAGAAATTATCTGGAGCAGTCATTTTGAACAACTAGTTACCGTTCCAGTTGAATTACAATACTACAGTGTAATGGATAATTGGATTCTAAACCTGAATCAGCTAATTGATCCTGAGGGTCAAATAATAAATATTACTACATTTTATTTGGATAATTCTGGGTATGTCTGGATTGGCACCAGTGATGGATCAATATTAATTGGCGATAAACAAATGGAAACATTTTATCCATATCGACCCGGATTAGCTAATAACGATGTTACGGTCCTTACTGGAAACCAGGAATTGTGGTTAGGAGGCATGAATTATAGTGATTCCGAGGGTTTGACTACTGTTAAGACGAAAGAATTAACATTCAATCAGGTAAGGTTTCTATCAACAATTAATCTACCACCGGTTTCTGTTTATTCTGCTCATGAAATAAATCAGGAAATTTGGTTTGGTACAAATCTGGGACTCGTTATATATGATAAGAAAAATGACTTCTGGCGCATAGTCGAGCGTGGATCTCTGGGTATTCGCCTACCGATTATGAGTATTACCGGTGATAATCAAAGATTATGGCTGGGAGGACGTTCCGGATTGGTTGTTCTTGATTCAGAGTATAAAGAATCCGTTCAGACCGAACTATCGAAGTCATTTAGATCGGTTAGGATCAACGATATGCTTGCTCACAATGGGTATATTTGGATAGCAACACCATTTCAGCTTTATGCGGTTGACACAAGTGAGTATGAAATGAATGAATTCAATTCCATCGGGGATTTTTCAAATATTACCGATAAGTCAAAATTTTTCAGTGACTATTGGGATCTGGAAGCAGTGGATCAAGATCTTTATGTTGCATCCAGGTATGGGATTATTAAGTATGATGGAACCAAATTAATGTGGGAAATTGTTGTGGAACCAACTGTGTATAATGCTATTAAAATAAATACTATGAAAATTGTTGATCATTATTGTTTCCTCGGAACTGACTCTGGATTAATACGTGTTGATCTGGTGTCAGGATT
>JAZGBQ010000001.1:0-3296 GCA_036476435.1 Fidelibacterota bacterium | reverse complement strand
AGGGTCGGATTCAATTTTGGAAAAACCTATGAAAAGGCGTTCTTTTTTCTCCTGGCTTACCATAGCCTGGATTGCATTTGCCGCAGCAACCGCAACCTTCTTTGGAATGATGCTACGTTTTATGTTTCCAAACGTACTTTTCGAGGCTGTACAAACATTCAAAGCAGGGTACCCGGATGAATATAATGTTGGTGAGGTAGTAATACAATGGAAAGAGAAATATGGGGTTTGGATTGTCAGAACACCGGAATATTTTTTCGCATTGTCCACAGTTTGCACACATCTTGGTTGTACGCCAAACTGGTTACAGAATGAGGATAAATTCAAATGTCCCTGTCACGGCAGCGGTTTCCGCAAATCGGGAGTAAACTTTGAAGGTCCTGCTCCACGTCCTCTGGAAAGATTTAAAATCACTCTGGCTGATGACGGACAAATACTTGTTGATAAAACAAAAAAATATACATATGAAAAAGGGCAATGGAGTAATCCAGAGTCCTACCTGGTTGTCTGATATGGATGTTAAACGCATTGAATTTAATAAGCTTACAAATGATTGATACTGAAAGAAAATAATGGGAATAAATCAGAAACAGAAAAAGGAAGGTTTTCTAACTCGTTTCGGTAATTCCCAGGTGTGGAAATCCATTTTCCGATCTGGTGTGCCAAGGAGTAGACGAGGTCGAATGCTTTCTGTCCTGAACAGTGTTTTTCTACATCTTCATCCGGTGAGGATGCCCAAGCATGCAGTCAAGTTAAAATATACCTGGTGTGCAGGCGGACTTTCATTTTACATATTTCTTGTTTTGACAATTACAGGAATATTACTCATGTTCTATTACCGTCCTACGATTGAATATGCCTATACGGATATAATGGATCTTCGTGAGCAGGTTCCTCTTGGCATTATGCGTGAGCTTCACCGCTGGGGAGCTCATTTGATGATAATTACCGTTTGGCTGCACATGTTCAGAGTTTTTATGACAGGATCGTACAAACCACCTCGGGAATTCAATTGGGTGGTTGGAGTAATCTTGTTGACACTGACTCTTTTACTAAGTTTTACGGGTTATTTACTGCCTTGGGACCAACTTGCGATTTGGGCTATTACCGTGGGAACTAACATGGCAAGAGCAACTCCGTTTCTGGGACATGAGGGACCCGGTGCTGCGCTGCTTGCGATTGGAGATATCAACCTGGTCCATGCTGGAAGTGATGTTCGATTTGCTCTTATTGGAGGGCGGTTTGTTGGTGAAGCCGCACTATTGCGGTTTTATGTTTTACATTGTATCGGATTGCCATTTATCATATCGATATTAATGGCTGTGCATTTCTGGCGAATCCGGAAAGATGGTGGTATTTCAACTCCACTTTAAACTAATTCAGAGCCGACTAAATGGAATTGATAAAAAATATAATTAACACACTGTCTTCACCGACAATCCTACTCACTCTCATACTTCTAATCTTTTTCTTTATATTCCCTTTGAATAATTGGTTTTACAGGTGGTACAAGAAGTTTAAATTATATAACCTGTGGACGAATAAGGGGGGGCTCATAGTAATATTAAGTTTATTCCTGTTTTTCATCTTTGGATTAACGGATGAAAATTTCAGGCTGATTGTTTTAAAACCCGATAATGTCCCTATTGCAGGATTGCTTTTTCTTGTTGTGTTTTTCACTTGGCTCAGTATGAAACAGGCTAAGGAAAATGATGCCCGTCTTGCGAATAATGAAGTAGTAGCGGAGCACAATGATCCAAAAGACAAAGTATTAACTTGGCCAGACCTGGTGTATATCGAATTGATTGCTCTTGTGCTTTGTACTGTACTGCTAATTGTATGGTCAATAGTACTACAAGCGCCACTCGAAGAACCGGCTAATCCTACTTTGTCTCCTAATCCTGCCAAAGCACCCTGGTATTTTCTAGGTTTACAGGAAATGCTGGTGTATTTCGATCCCTGGATTGCGGGAGTTCTTTTCCCCTCCCTCATGATTTTAGGATTAATGGCTATTCCCTACTTAGATAAAAATAAAGAGGGAGTGGGTTATTACAGTTTTGAACAACGAAAGATGGCAGTTTCGCTCTATATGTTCGGTTGGTTAGTACTATGGGTACTGTTACTACTGATTGGAACATTTCTAAGAGGACCAAACTGGAATTTCTTTGGACCATTTGAGTTTTGGGATATACACAAATTGGAACCTTTAACCAATATCAATCTTTCGGAATACATTTATATTATTTGGTTCCGGTCAGGCTTGCCGGACAGTATTCTTTTGCGAGAGGTCTGGGGTATCGTGCTAATCCTTGGATATTTTTTAATCCTTCCACCTGTAATGGCAAAAACATGGTTAAAAAACCTTTACGCCAAACTAGGTAATTTTCGATACAGTGTTTTCATAATTTTACTTCTTTTTGCATTAAGCATGCCAATTAAAATGTACCTGAGATGGGTATTTAACTTGAAATATATTGTGTCTATTCCCGAATATTTCTTCAATATTTAATGACGAGAGAGCTGTGGTAGATAAACAAGAAAATACCAGTGAGCGGCTGTACAACATTTCAAAGTTGAATGTCTGGTTTGCAATTTCCAGTATTGTTTTTGTTGTTGTACTGATCTGGTTATTTGCAGATGATTATTCACGATCATGGAAGGATTATCAACAGCAATTTCGACAGCTGCAGATTTCGAAGACCAATGCCCAATATTTAGATGAGAAATCCGACATTGAAGAAACAGAAGAATACAAGGAAATTTTGATTAAGTTGGAAGAAACACAAATTCAATTTGACAAAAAAGCAGATGCGATTGCGACAGTTGAGAAAGAACTGGTAAAAAAGAAAACAGACTTTCTGAGGGCTGAGAAACAGTATAATTTTTCTAAAGCAGACTATGATGCAGTTAAATATGAATACGAAGAAACCGCTGCCCACGATTCTATCGAAGCGGAAAATTTGAAAAAACGGATGGACCAAATATACAGTCAATTATCTGATTACCAGCTAGTGTTAGAAGCGGCTAAAGAGGAAATGGATAAACAGACCGCAGAAGTTCGTTCGTTCAGCGCCGAAAGTAAGCGGTTGGAAGGGCGAAAAAATGAATTGACAGAAAGATTAAATATTCTTGAAAAGAAATTAAAAAATATTGATCCTGCTCATATGACAACTTTGAATAAAATCGCAAATGCTATAAGAGATCTGCCTTTTTTTGATTTTATGTCCCCTTATTATAAAGTTGACCAGATTGTAGTCAAAGATGTAACAGATAATGTTAATTTTGCCAGAGTGCCT